>JBDTYC010000177.1:0-2528 GCA_040005815.1 Chloroflexota bacterium | reverse complement strand
GAGCCGATGTCCGAGCCGATGTCCGAGCCGATGTCCGAACCGATGTCCGAACCGATGTCCGAACCGATGTCGCCCCCGCCCGCAGCACCCATGGACGGCTCGATGAGCCAGCCGATGGACCGCGACCGATCGGAGAACGAGCCGCCGGCCTAGCCGGTGTCGATCTCGCGAACCTTTCGCGACAGCAGGTCAACGGGGTCGATCACCTCGGCCCGGAATGACCGGGCTGCCTCGAGTTTCTCCGCCACCGCATCGCCCGCCAGGCCATCGTCGATCGCGTCGATGGCTTCGGCGATGCGTGCCCGCCGTTCGGGATCCGCCTCCCCCGGCAGGAGCTGGCGCACCCATGCGGAGAGGTCCGACTGCGTCGCCTCCAGGTCAGGTGGCGCGCCATCGCACGCCTCCGTGAAATAGGCGATGGCGAGAGCCAGCACCACCTCGCGGTCGGCGGGCTGGTCGCTGAACCCGGTTCCAGCCTGCACGACGAGACGGGCGGCGGCGGCCCGGTAGCCGAACCCCACCCACGGGCCACCCGCCACGAGGCGGCCGACGGCGCGGATGGCCTCGAGCGGCGCCGGAGCGCCCTCCATCTCGATCGGGCCGGCTATTCGACCTTCGTGGCCGGCAGGATGACGATCCGACGGTTCGGCTCGACCCCAACGCTCTGGGTGCGGACCTTGCCGTTCTCGACGAGCGCCATGTGGACGATGCGCCGCTCGATGGCGGGCATCGGCTCGAGCTGGATGATCTTGCCGGTCTGGAGGACCCGCTTGGCCGCCCGGTCGGCGACGTCCCGCAGCTGCTCTTCGCGGCGGCCGCGGTAGTTCTCGACGTCCACCGCGATGCGGTGGTATTCGCCTTCCTTCTTCGCGACGATCAGGTTGACGATGTGCTGCAGGCTCGCCAGCTTCTCGCCGCGACGGCCGATCAGGACTCCGAGGTCCGAGCCGCGCACGTTGAGGCGCGCCGTCTCGCCGCCGGTCGCCACTTCCACGGTCCCGGGCACCTCCATGAGGCGGAGCAGCTCCTCGAGGACGCCCTTCGCCTCTTCGAGGGTGCCTCGCTCCTTGTCGGTCAGCTCCTCCAGCGGCTTGCCCGGAATGAAGGGGGCCGGCTCACGGGGCGGCCGATCCTCGCGCGGCTCGCGGGGCGGCCGGTCGCGGAACGGGCGATCGCCACGGCCGCCACGCGCATCGCGATCCGATCGTCCGCGACCGCCTCGCAACCGACCGCCGCCATCACGGCGCGGCCCCACGTCGGCGCGCCCGAGGTCCGTGACCTGCTCGCTCAGCTGCTCGCTCTCCTGCTCGCGCACTGGCTCGGCCATCGCCTCGACCTCGGCCGAGGGAGGCGGGGCGCTGACGCGTCGCGGCTCGCGGGCCGGGGCGGCCGGCTCATCCGGCTCTGGAGCAGAATCCTGAACCGTATCAGCTGCCGCGACTGCGGCCTTCGGCGCGGCCAGAATCCTGGCCTCTTCCCCCCCCACCCCAAGGATGCCGCGGCTCCCCTGGGAGAGGATCTCGATGTCGAGCTCGGACAGGTCCGCGCTGTACTCCTTCATGGCGGAGCGGATTGCCTCTTCGACGTTCTTGCCGCTGAACTCTCGAAATGTCATCGCTTGCGTCCTCGGCGTCTCTTCTTGGTGTTGGGGCGGGGCGCTGGGCGGCTGGCGCCACCCGGCGTGCCAGCGGGGCCTTGGTTCGACGGCGCGGCGTCTCTTTCCGGCTTCTCTGCCTCGGTTGAGACGCGACGCGGCGGTCGGCTGACGAGCCCGGTCTCCGGCGCCGGCGCAAAGCCAGGCTGCCACCCGAAGAGCGGGAAGAGGTTCCCCCAGCCCATGATCCGGTACTGCTGCACAACCAAATAGGCGGTGTAGATGACCCAGTACAGGATTAGGCCGCTCGGGAATAGGCCGCCCCACCAGATCGTGAGGAGCGGGAAGAGGTAGGTCATGGTGTTGGTCGTCGACGACGTCGGGTCCTCGGGGTTCGGCTTGGGGCTCGTCATCCGGACCTGGATGAACTGCAGCAGCGCGGCCAGGACGGCGAGGGCGGCGAGGGCGAAGCCCAGGCCGGGGATCAGGATCGCGAACTTGTGGTCGATCTGCGCCAGGTCCAGGCCACCCAGCCATGCGACCTTGGTGTTGATGGAGCTCGCCAGCTTGATCGGGTCGATCAGCTGGCAGTTCAGCGGCAGGAAGTGGGTGAAGTTTGCGACCTCGAACTGCGGGAGGCTACAGGTCGCTCCGCTGCCGACCACCGGTGCCGCGTACTGGACCTGGGTGATGTGACCCGCCGCGTCCTTGACGTCACCGAGCTTGATGATGCCAGGGAGCGCCGCCTGGAGTGACGTAAAGGTATCGGAGGCGGCGTCCTTGACCGAGAGCGTCACCACGTTCGAAGCGCGGATGAGCGCCTGGTAGAGCGCGAACAGGAGCGGCAGCTGGAGCACGACCGGCAGGCAGCCAGCGGCGGGGTTGACGCCGTGCTCGCGGTAGAGCGCCTGGGTCTCCTCGGCGATCTTGGTCC
>JBDTYC010000176.1:0-2549 GCA_040005815.1 Chloroflexota bacterium | reverse complement strand
AGCACGTCGTCGGGGATCGGCTGGTCGACGCTCACGAACATCATCGCCTCGCCGGCAGCGGAGAGGCGTGACAGCTCGAGCGAGCTGATGTTCACGCCGGCCGCGGCGAGCGCGCTGCCGACTGCCCCGACGATCCCCGGCTGATCGCGGTGCCGGGTGACGAGGATGGTACCCGCCAACTCGGCGTCGATGGCGAACCCACTCACAGCGGCGAGGTGCGGACGCCCATGCGCCGATGAGCCGGAGAGGGTGACCCATGCGTCGCCATCCCCTACCTGCAGGATGACGAGCGAGGCGAAGGGGTCGGCCGCGTCGGTCCGCTCCTCGGTGACCGCCAGCCCCCGCTCGCGGGCCACGACGTCCGCGTTGACGGCATTGACCCGCTGGTCGGTGACCGCCTCGAGCAGCCCCGCCAGTACGGCGGTGCGGATCGGCCCTCCGTCCCAGGCCGAGATCTCGCCGGCGTAGGTGATGGTCACGTTGTCGAACGGGCCTGGGCCGATCTGCGTGGCGAGGATCGCGAGACGACGGCCGAGCTCGACGTATGGATGCAGACTCGGCGCGACCTCACGAGCGACCGACGGCGCGTTCAGCGCGTAGGGGGGCGTCACGCCGGAGAGAGCCATCAACAGCTGCTCGGCCATCTCGACCCCGACCCGGCCCTGCGCCTCTGACGTCGAAGCGCCGAGGTGCGGGGTCAGGATCGTGTTCGGTGCGTCGCGGAGCGGGTTGTCGGCGGCCATCGGCTCTGTCGAGTAGACGTCCACGGCGGCCCCGGCCAGGCGTCCCTCGCGCAACGCGAGGGCCAGCGCCGCCTCGTCGACGAGGCCGCCGCGGGCGACGTTCAGGAGCACGGCGCCGGGCTTCATGGCGCCGATCTGGGCCTCCCCGATCAAGCCACGGGTCTGCGCGGTCAACGGAACGTGGACGGTGATCACGTCCGCGCGCACAAGGAGCTCCGGCAGCCCCACCAGCCGGGCGGCGTTCTCATCGGCCTGCTCGGCGGTCATGAACGGGTCGTGGGCGACGACGCGCATCTCGAAGGCAGCCGCGCGGCGCGCAACCGCCTTGCCGATCTTGCCCAGCCCGATGATCCCCAGCGTCCGGTGCCGCAGCTCGGAACCTATGAACCGCCCCCGCTCCCACTCGCCGCGCCGGACCGATGCGTCGGCGCCGGGGATCTGCCGGAGCAGCGATAGCATCAGGGCCATGGTGTGCTCGGCCGCCGCGGTGGTGTTGCCGGTGGGGGCGTTCACGACCATGACGCCGCCCCGCGTCGCGGCGGGGATGTCCACGCGATCGGTCCCGACGCTGGCCACGCCGACGACGCTCAGGCGCGGTGCGGCAATGGCCAGCAGCTCCTCGTCGACGCGCGTCTGGGAGCGCACCACCAGGGCGTCCCAGCCGCCTTCCTCGCGCAGCGCGTCGAGGAGCGCGGCGCGAGGAAGGTTCAGGCGGACGGAGGTGTCATGTGCCGCGGTCAGGATCTCCAGCCCGTCTTGCGCAACCGGTTCGGCGACCAGGATGCGGGACATGCCGCGAGTCTAGTGGCGAACGCCGCTGGCCAGGCGCAATTGTTGAGGACGAAGCGAATTCTCACGCTCGGAGAATTTCACACCCATGAGCGAGCATCAGGGCCGATGCAGGCCGGTAGTTCTCACGGAGCGACGAGTAGGCAAGGTTCCCACCGCACCCGGCTCCGTAAGCCTCCGAGCGTGAGAATTAGCGGTCCCGGGAGTGCCACTGCTACGGCTGAGCGCCGCTCGTGGTTGCCTCCAGCCCGAAGTCCAGCGGCGTGACTCGGTCGTCGTGCCAAACGTCGTACGCCTCGCCCACGGCGGTCTCGAACTTGAGGCCCATGAGCACGATGCCGGCGAAGCCTGCATTGCGAGCCTCGACGGCGATCGCCTTCGCCGCGCGCCAGCCGTACGCGCGTTGATCGGCCTCTGGGGTCGATTCCAGGCGGGTGCGCAGCTCGTCGCCAATGCGAAGGGCTCCCACGCGCTCGAGGCGACGGACCCAGCCCGGGCTGAATGGGGGGCAGAGCTCCAGGTAGACGGGAGGATCACCCTCCCGCATCCCGAGGCGATCGGCGCAGGGGCGGACGGTAGCGGGGTCCATGACCGGTCCAGTGGTCATGAACTGCGCCCCAACCTCGATCCGCCGGCGGAAGACCCAGCTGCGCGACCGCGTGCTCATCCCGACCTCGAACGGTGCCGCCTCCTGCTGGAGCGCGCGCAGGTGCTCCACGATCTCGTAGCTGTTGCTCCAGTGCTCGACCTCCGGGAGCATGTCGCCCTGGACCACCAGGAACGAGTCGACCCCATTGCCGATGGCGCCGCGGACCTCGCTCTCGATGGCAAGGATGTTGCGGTCACGGGTTGAGCAGACCACGGTGGGGCGCACATCGTCGACGTCGTGCGTGATCCGCGCTGCAAAGGCGTAGGGGGAGACGCGAACCTGCTTGAACGGGTTGTCGGTGATGAGCACCCGCTGCCAGCGCCCCTGGAGCTGGTGATGGGTCATCGACGGCAGGAGCGGTGGGTTGA
>JBDTYC010000175.1:0-2649 GCA_040005815.1 Chloroflexota bacterium | reverse complement strand
TACAAGCTGCTCAAGCGCGCCCGCCAGCTCCAGGTCGGGCTGCCGCCGCTGGTCCAGACCCGCTACGTCAACACGATCTCGACCGAGCAGGAGCCGAACTTCCCTGGCGACGAGAAGATGGAGCATCGGATCCGCCAGATGATCCGATGGAACGCGCTGGCGATGGTTCTGCGCGCGAACACCAGCTTCGACGGGATCGGCGGCCACCTCTCGACCTATGCCAGCGCGGCGTCGCTCTATGAGGTGGGCTTCAACCACTTCTTCCGCGGTCGGGACGACGGTGGCGCAGGCGATCAGATCTTCTTCCAGGGTCACGCAGCGCCGGGCATCTACGCGCGCGCCTTCCTTGAGGGTCGCATCAGCGAGGACCAGCTCGATCACTTCCGCCGCGAGACGGGCGGACCGGGGACCGGCCTGGCCTCGTATCCGCACCCGCGCACGATGCCCGACTTCTGGCAGTTCCCCACCGTCAGCATGGGGCTGGGGCCGATGACAGCGGTCTACCAGGCCCGATTCAACCGCTACCTTGCTGCCCGCGGCATTGCCGATACGAGCGCCAGTCGGGTGTGGGCCTTCGTCGGTGACGGCGAGATGGACGAGCCCGAGTCGCTGGGCGCCCTGGGCCTCGCCGGACGCGAGGGGCTCGACAACCTCATCTTCGTCGTGAACTGCAACCTCCAGCGCCTCGACGGCCCCGTGCGCGGCAACGGCAAGATCATCCAGGAACTGGAGGCGACCTTCCGGGGCGCCGGCTGGCACGTGATCAAGGTCATCTGGGCGCGCGAGTGGGACGACCTGCTGGCACGCGACCGCGACGGCGTGCTGCTGACCAAGATGAACGAGACCCTCGACGGCGACTACCAGAAGCTCTCGGTCGCGGATGGCGCGTACATCCGCGAGCACTTCTTCGGCCCCGATCCGCGCCTGAAGGCGCTGGTTGAGCACCTCTCCGACGACGAGCTCACCAAGCTGCGTCGCGGCGGCCACGACTATCGCAAGGTCTACGCGGCTTACGCGGCGGCCGTGGCGCACACCGGCGCCCCGGTCGTGATCCTGGCCAAGACAGTCAAGGGCTGGGCGCTCGGTCCCGGGATCGAGGGACGCAATGTCACCCACCAGGCCAAGAAGCTGACCCAGGATGAGCTGAAGGTCTTCCGCGACCGATTGCAGCTGCCGATCCCTGATGACAAGCTCAAGGAGGCCCCGTACTACCACCCCGGACCGGATTCGCCCGAGATCGCCTATATGCTCGAGCGTCGCCACCAGCTGGGTGGGGTGGTGCCACGCCGCATCGTCCAGGCCAAGCCGCTGCCGCAGGCCGCCGATGCGGCGTACGCGGAGCTCTTCACCGGGGCGGATCGCCCCGCGAGCACGACCATGGCCTTCAGCCGGCTGCTACGCAACCTGGTCCGCGACCCGCAGCTCGGCAAGCGGATCGTGCCGATCATCCCCGACGAGGCCCGCACCTTCGGGATGGATCCCCTCTTCAAGGAGGTCGGCATCTACAACCCGCTGGGGCAGCGCTACACCGCCGTCGACAAGGAGCTGCTCCTCTCGTACGTCGAGGCGACCGACGGGCAGATCCTGGAGGAAGGGATCACCGAGGCCGGCGCGATGGCCGACTTCACGGCTGCGGCGACCAGCTACGCCACCCACAGCGAGCCGATGATCCCCTTCTATACCTTCTACTCGATGTTCGGCTTCCAGCGCACCGGCGACCAGATCTGGGCGCTCGGAGATGCGCGCGGACGAGGCTTCATGATGGGCGCCACGGCCGGGCGCACGACCCTCACAGGCGAGGGGCTGCAGCACGACGACGGGCACAGCCACATCCTGGCCAGCACCGTCCCGAATGTGCTCGCCTACGACCCCGCATTCGCCTACGAGCTCGCGATCATCGTGCGCGAGGGCATCCGGCGCATGTACGGCGAGCCGGGCGAGGACATCTTCTATTACCTGACCCTCTACAACGAGAACTGGGCGATGCCGCCCAAGCCCGATGGCGTCGAGGACGGCGTCCTGCGCGGCCTCTACCTCTTCCGCCCCGCGAAGGGTGGCTCGCGCCACGTCCAGCTGCTCGGCTCGGGCTCGATCCTGCACCAGGCGCTCCGTGCGCAGGAGCTCCTCGCGGAGCGGTACGACATCGCCGCCGACGTGTGGAGCGCCCCGTCGTTCCAGCAGCTGCGCAACGACGCACTCTCGGCAGAGCGCTGGAACCGGCTGCACCCCGAGGCAGAGGCGAGGATCCCGTACGTGGTGCAGCAGCTCGGCCAGACGGCCGGACCGATCATCGCCGCGACCGACTACCTCAAGTCACTCCCAGACATGGTCGCGCGCTGGATCGACCGTCCGTTCACCGTGCTCGGGACCGATGGCTTCGGCCGCAGCGACACGCGCGAGGCGCTGCGGATGCACTTCGAGGTGAGCCCCGAGCAGATCGCCTACGCTGCGCTCCACGGCCTCTGCCTGACCGGGGGCGCCGACCGTGGCGAGCTGGTCAAGGCAATCGGTGAGCTGGGGATCGACCCGGAACGAACCGACCCGCGCGAGGCGTAACGCCTAGGAGCGCTCGGCGGTGCCCCGCACAAGCCACACTTGTACGGCTGTCTGGACCAGTTATGTCCGCTCTGGGCTCAGCAACGGGACGGC
>JBDTYC010000174.1:0-2661 GCA_040005815.1 Chloroflexota bacterium | reverse complement strand
ACCACGAAGCACGGCAGC
This sequence comes from Chloroflexota bacterium, assembly GCA_040005815.1. Taxonomy (GTDB): domain Bacteria; phylum Chloroflexota; class Limnocylindria; order QHBO01; family QHBO01; genus CF-167. The sequence goes on along the minus strand of JBDTYC010000174.1, from coordinate 2,643 downwards.
CCCGCAGCAGCGGCATACGCGGCAGCCGATGCCGCGGTGTTGCCCGTGGACGCGCACACGATCGCGCTCGCGCCGGCTGCCACCGCTCGATTGATCGCCAGGACCATGCCGCGGTCCTTGAAGGAGCCGGTCGGGTTGGTTCCCTCGAACTTCAGGTAGAGGGCGTCGAGCCCCAGCTCCGCGCCAAGGCGCTTCGCGTGGATGAGAGGGGTGCCACCTTCACCGAGAGAGATCGGGAACGCCTCGTCCGGACGGGCCAGTAGGTCGCGATAGCGTTCCAGGAGGGCCAGCTGCGGCGCCATCTAGCTGGTGAGCGCCTCGTGCACGATCCTGGCCTGCTCGATGTGATGGGCGGCCGGATAGCCCTCCGCAGGGCGTGACCGCTCGGGCCGGCTGATGTCGCCAAGCGGGATGCGGAAAGGGACGAGGTGACGGATCTTGGGCAGCACGAACTTCCGGGCGCCCATGTTGCGCGGCTCCTCCTGGACCCAGGCGACGTTCTCCGCGCCGGAATAGCGGGCGAGCACCGCCTCGAGATCTCCGGTGGGGAAGGGATACAGGCGCTCGCAGCGGACGATCGCCAGGTCGCCCTGCTCGCCCCGTAGCTCGGACGTGGCGAGGTCGTAGTAGACCTTGCCGCTGCACAGGATCACGCGACGGATCGCAGCCGGATCGATCACCGCAGGGTCGTCCAGGACCGATGCGAAGGCGCCATCGGTCAGGTCGGCCAGCCGCGAGGCTGCCTGCGGCAGCCGCAGGAGCGACTTGGGGGTCATCACCACCATCGGGCGCAGGTCACCGTGTCGCGCCTGGCGGCGCAGGAGGTGGAAGTACTGCGCCGCGGTTGTGGGGTAGACGACCCGGATGTTCCCCTCCGCGCCGAGCGCCAGGAATCGCTCGAGGCGGGCCGAGGAGTGCTCCGGGCCTGACCCCTCGTAGCCGTGAGGCAGGAGCAAGGTCAGGCGGGAGGTCTGCCGCCACTTGGCCAGCCCGGCGATGATGAACTGGTCGACGATGATCTCCGCCCCGTTGACGAAGTCGCCGTACTGCGCCTCCCACAGCACCAGCACCTCCGGCGCGGTGGCGGCGTAGCCGTACTCGAAGCCGAGGCAGGCGTACTCCGAGAGCGGGCTGTTGTGAAGCTCGAAGCTCGCCCTGGCGCCGGGAAGGTGCTGGATCGGTACGTGCAGCGCGCCCGTCTCCGCGTCATGCAGGGCCAGGTGCCGCTGACTGAAGGTGCCGCGCACGGTGTCCTGGCCGGTCAACCGGATGGGGCCGCCCTCGAGGAGAAGCGATCCGAACGCCAGGGCCTCGGCGTGGGCCCACTCGATCCGGGGCTCTGGGTCGTCGAGGGCGGCCAGCCGGCGGTCGAGCTGCTTGGCCAGCTTCGCATTGACGCGGAAGCCCTCCGGCGTGGCCAATAGAGCGGCATTCAGCGCGCGCAGCACCTTGCCCGTGACGGCGGTCACCGGCTCAGTCGATTCCTCGGCCGAGATCGCCTCCTCGCCGCGATCGAGCTGCGGCTCGGCGTGCCGGCGCACGGCGGCCTGGCGCGTGGCGAGGTCCTTGGCGACGGTCTTCGCCCAGGCATCGGCCTCCTCCGCGGAGACGACACCGGCGTCGACCAGGCGGGACCGGTAGAGCTCGCGCACGCTCGGGTGCGCGGTGATGGCGGCGTACATGCGAGGCTGCGTGTAGGCGGGCTCATCCCCTTCGTTGTGGCCGTAGCGCCGATAGCCGACAAGGTCGATCACCACGTCCCCATGGAACTTCGCTCGATACATCCAGGCCAGTCGTGCGGCGGCGAGGCAGGCGTCAGCATCGTCGGCGTTGACATGGATGATCGGCGCATCGAAGCCCTTGGCCAGGTCGCTGGAGTAGACCGTCGAACGGGCCTCGGAGGGCTCGGTGGTGAAGCCGACCTGGTTGTTGGCGATGAGGTGCAGCGTGCCGCCGGTGCGGTAGCCCGCCAGGCGGGCCATGTTGAACGTCTCCGCCACGACGCCCTGGGCGGCGAAGGCCGCGTCGCCGTGGATCAGGATTGGGATCGTTCGGTCTGGGTCGAGGGTCGCGGCGGCAGCGCTTCGATCCGATTGCTGGGCCCGGGCGTGGCCCTCGACCACCGGGTTGACCGCTTCGAGGTGGCTCGGGTTGGGCGAGACCGTGATCCTGACCCGCGTGCCCTCCGGCGTTGTGTAGGTCCCGTGCGCCCCAAGGTGGTACTTCACATCGTCCAGACCGCCCTTGGGGACAAGGCCGTCACCGCCGCCCCGACCTGCCTCGAACTCGACCAGGATCGCCTCGTAGCTCACTCCGACGATGTGGGTGAGGACGTTCAGCCGGCCGCGGTGCGCCATGCCGATGACCGCGTCGCTGGCACCGGCTGCTCCGGCAGCGGTAAGCACGGCGTCGAGCATCGGCACCATCGTGTCGAGCCCCTCGATGCTGAACCGCTTCTGGCCTAGGTAGGCCTTGTGCAGGAACCGCTCCAGGCCCTCCACTGCGGTCAGCCGCTTCAGCAGCGCCCGCTGCTCCGCGGAGCTGACCTGGGGCCGATGTGCGCCCGACTCGATTGCCTGCCGTAGCCAGACCCGCTCGTCGTGGCTGGCGATGTGCTCGACCTCGTACGCGATCGACCCGCAG
>JBDTYC010000173.1:0-2867 GCA_040005815.1 Chloroflexota bacterium | reverse complement strand
TGACCCCGGCCGACGAGGAGCACCACATCGACAAGCACGAGTTCCGGGTGCCGTTTGTGTGCGGCTGCCGCGACCTGGGCGAGGCGCTGCGCAGGATCGGCGAGGGGGCGGCCATGATCCGGACGAAGGGCGAGGCCGGCACAGGGAACATCGTCGAGGCGGTGCGCCACATGCGCGCAGTCATGAAGGGGATCCGCGAGCTGTCGGGGATGCGCGAGGACGAGCTGTACGCGGCCGCCAAGGAGCTCCGCGCGCCGCTCGACGTGGTCCGTCAGACCGCGACCCTTGGCGAGCTGCCAGTGCCGAACTTCTCGGCCGGCGGCGTCGCGACTCCCGCCGATGCGAGCCTCATGCGCCAGCTCGGTGCGGAGGCGGTCTTTGTGGGCAGCGGCATCTTCAAGAGCGAGAACCCCGAGCGCGTCGCGCGGGCGATCGTGATGGCCACCACCCATTGGGACAATCCCGAGATCCTGGCCGAGGTGAGCACGGGCCTGGGTGAGCCGATGCACGGGATCGAGCTCTCGGAGATTCCGGCGGAGGAACGGCTGGCCGTCCGCGGCTGGTAGCGGGTCCACCACCGATGGCGCAGACCCTCCCTGCTCGTGCGCCCGCAGGCGCGAGCGCGACGCAGCGACCCCGGATCGGCATCTTGGCGCTCCAGGGCGACGTTCGTGAGCACGCCAATGCCCTGCGCGAGGTGGGAGCCGACCCGATCGAGGTCCGCCTGCCGCGCGACCTGGTCGGCCTCGACGGCCTGATCCTGCCCGGCGGTGAGTCGACCACGATGCGCAAGCTGATCGACCTGTACGGGTTGCGCGAGCCGATCCAGGCCCTGGCCCGCGGCGGTGCCGCGCTGTACGGGACCTGCGCCGGTATGATCCTGCTTGCCAACCGGATCGCCGACGGCGACGAGCCGGTGCTCCAGCTGCTCGACATCACCGTCCAGCGCAACGCCTACGGGCGCCAGCTCGATTCGTTCGAGGCCGATCTGGAGTTCCCCTCGCTCGGCGACGAGCCGCTGCACGGAGTCTTCATCCGCGCTCCTGTCGTTAGCGAGGTAGGGCCCGATGTCGAGATCCTGGCCCGCGATCCTGACGGACGCCCGATCGCGGTTCGCCAGGGCCGCGTGATGGCCACCGCCTTCCATCCCGAGCTGACCGGGGATCGGCGACTGCATCGGCTCCTGCTGGAGCTGATCGAGTCATGAACGACGCCGCTGGGTCGATTCGCCACTCCCGGCTCACCGATCGGCCAGCACTCGTCGCCCTCTCACGCCAGGTGCACGAAGGAACGGAGGGGTTTCGGCGATCCCTCGGCGTACCGAGCCACTCCTCGGGACCGCCCCAAATCAGCCTCGCGGCGCTGATGCCATCGTGGCTGCCGCTCCGCTCGCCGTCGGTCCACATGGTGGCTGAGTGGGAGGGGCAGCTGGTGGGCAGCTGCCGCGCCATCGAGGAGCCGCACCGTGACGACTGGGTGATCACCGAGCTCGACGCCACCGATTCGCCGATGGCGAGCGAGGTGCGCTTTGCGCTCCTGCGGTCCGTGATCGAGGAGGGGGGCAGGCGGGGCGTGGCCCGCTATCACGCCGCCTGTGCCGACGTCCCGGAGAATATGGAGCTCTTCGGCCAGCTGAACTTCATGGCCTATGCATCGGAGGAGATCTGGTACCGACCGCCCGGGAAGGTCGAGAACGGTGCGGCGACGGCTCTGGAGCAGGCGACCCCGCCCGACGCGTGGCACCTCTTCGACCTGTGGACGCACACCACGCCGCCGGCGATCGCGCGGCTCGAGGCCTACAGCGCGCAGGACTGGGAACCGGTCGGCCACGAGGGAGTGGTGCCCCGCAGCAGCCTCAACCCGCTGCTCCATTTCAGCGCCGTCAACGCCTGGCTGCTCCCTGAGGGCCAGCGCGTGGCGGGCTTCGCGCAGCACGGCGCCTGCCGTGAGGGGCCGCACTACGTTCGATTCCTCGTCCGCGACGGCGCCGATGGCGCGGCCTTCCTCGCCGCCGTCCTCCAGGCCGTGGGAAACGATGCCCTCTCGGCAGGGATCCTCGCTCCAGTGCGAACATATGAGGCGACCGGCAGGCAGGCGGCCGAGGCAGCCGGATTCGAGGCCGTGGGCCAGGTCAGCATGCTGGTGCGCGAGGTACTCGCCAGCGTCCGCGCCCCGGCGATGGTCCCCGCGGTCTGAGAGATGGTGAAGAAGACGACGAGGACGATGAACGGACAGCCGACGACGGACGACCTGGACGCTCTGCTCGAGGCATTGCCGCCCGAGATCGTGATGCGCCTCAGCGAATTCGCGAACCGAACTGACCTGCTCGAGGTCGTGCTCGACCTTGGGCGCCGCCCGGAGGCGCGCTTCACGCACGGCGAGGAGGTCCTCCTCGACCGGGAGATCGTCGAGGCCGATATCGCTCACGTCATCGAGCACATCGGCGCCTTCGGCGGCGACAACCGCGCCGGCATCGAGCGCACGCTGCATCGGATCAGCGCCATTCGCAATCGGGCCGGCAAGGTGGTCGGGCTGACCTGCCGGATCGGGCGGGCCGTCTTCGGCACGATCGACATCATCCGCGAGATCGTCGAGGGCGGGCAGAGCGTCGTGCTGCTGGGGCGCCCCGGCATCGGCAAGACGACGATGCTGCGGGAGGTGGCCCGGGTCCTGGCCGACGACCTCGGCAAGCGCGTGATCGTGGTGGATACCAGCAACGAGATCGCCGGCGACGGCGACATTCCGCATCCGGGGATCGGCGACGCGCGGCGGATGCAGGTGCGCGTCCCGGCCGAGCAACACGCCGTGATGATCGAGGCGGTCGAGAACCACATGCCCGAGGTGATCGTCATCGACGAGATCGGGAC
>JBDTYC010000172.1:0-2879 GCA_040005815.1 Chloroflexota bacterium | reverse complement strand
ATCAACCGCCAGCGCGAGACGATCTACCACGAGCGCGAGCGGATCCTCCGCTCCGACACGCTGGCGCCGACGGTGCTGGCGATGCTCGAGGAGGAGGTGCGGGCACTCGTCATCGAGCACACCGCCGCCGAGTACCCATCGGAGTGGAACCGCGACGGGCTCAAGACCCAGCTGACGACGATGGTGCCGACGCTCGAGGCGCGCGCGCTGGCGGCGATCAACGACCTGGTCGACGCGGACCAGCTCGCCAACGTGCTGACCGAGCTGGTCGAGGACGCGTACCAGCTCAAGCGCACCGAGGTCGGGGACGAGGGGATGCTCGTCCTCGAGCGCCTCGTCCTGCTGCGGGTGATCGACTCGCTGTGGGTCGAGCACCTGACCGCGGTCGACGACATGCGCCGGGGCATCGGACTGCGGGCGTACAGCCAGCGCGACCCGTTGAACGAGTTCAAGGTCGAGGCATATCGGATGTTCGACGAGCTGAAGACGACGATCCGCCACGACATCACCCACACCGTTTTCCGCGTCACGCTGACCCGTGAGCCGGTCCAGCACCACCACTCGCGGCCAATGATGGAGAGCCGGCCAGACGTGACCGGAGCTGCCGCCGGGACGGCGGCGACTGCCGCTGTCACCATGGGTGGCAACGGCTCGCAGCCGGCGAAGGCAGGGCCCAAGCTGGGGCGCAACGACCTTTGCTGGTGCGGGTCGGGCAAGAAGTACAAGCGCTGCCACGGCGGCTGAGCCGCCAAATCTGGGGGTTGGCGAACGCGCATCGACGGGGTACCATAAGTGCTCAGGATCGCGAGGCCTAATGACCTCGCGATTTCTTGTAAGAGGAGGGCTACGTGAAGCAGCTGACAACCCCTCGTCGAGGCTCCGAGACCCTCACCTCCAACCCCCCGACGACCGAGCTGCCGCTGGTCACCCGCTTCCGAGACCCCTCCCTCCCCTACGAAGACCTCATCGTCTGCGAGCGCGACTGCATGCGCTGCAGCTACGCCATGACCCTTGACTGTGACGGCAACTGTGGCTCCTGTCCGCGCAAGGACTACTGCCCTTGCGTCAACCCGGCGAGGGTTCGAACCAAGAGCGTGCGGTTGACGGATATGGAGCTCCCGATGGTGGCGGCCCTTGGACGCAATTAAGGACGAGGCGCTCCGGCTCGCGCGCCTCGTGGCCGACACGGCGGTGCGCCTTTGACTTGCCGGCCAAGGAACTCGAGCTCGCCGAGCTGACCTCGCGATCCTCCGATCCCGGCCTCTGGGACGATCCGGCAGCAGCACAGGTCGTGCTCCGACGTGCCGATGAGCTGCGGGAGGAGATCGGCGCCTGGCAGGAGCTGGGTAACCGCGCGAATGCCCTCGCCGAGATGGCCGAGCTGGCGGCGGCGGAGCCCGATGGCGGCGCCACCCTCACCTCTGACCTGGAGCGGGACCTCGCCAGCCTGAGCGCCGACTGGAATCGAATGGAGGGCCGCCTCCTCCTCTCCGAGCCGTACGACGAGCGGCCAGCGATCGTATCGGTCCATGCCGGCGCCGGCGGAACGGAGAGCCAGGATTGGGCCGAGATGCTGCTGCGCATGTACCTGCGCTGGGCAGAGCGGAACCGCTACCGCACCGAGATCCTCGACCAGACGGAGGGCGAGGAGGCGGGGCTGAAGAGCGTCACGGTGGCGATCGACGGCCGCTGGGCCTATGGGCGGCTGAAGAGCGAGCGCGGCGTCCATCGGCTGGTCCGGATCAGCCCGTTCGACTCGCAGAACCGGCGGCACACCAGCTTCGCGCTGGTCGAGGTGATGCCCGAGGTCCCCGAGGATGCCGCCATCGAGATCGACGAGAAGGACCTGCGGGTCGACACCTACCGGGCCTCGGGAGCCGGAGGCCAGCACGTCAACAAGACGGACTCCGCGGTGCGCATCACGCACCTGCCGACCGGAATAGTGGTCACCTGCCAGAACGAGCGGAGCCAGATCCAGAACCGCGAGCGGGCGATGACCGTCCTGCGCGCCAAGCTCGCTGAACGCGAGGCGGAGGAACGCGAGATCGAGATGGCACGGCTGCGCGGGCAGCACGTGGAGGCCGGCTGGGGGAACCAGATCCGCAGCTACGTCCTGCAGCCGTACACCATGGTCAAGGACCTGCGCACGGGCGTCGAAACCTCGAATCCCAGCGCCGTGCTGGATGGCGACCTCGACGCCTTCATCGAAGGCTACCTCCGCTCCAGGATCGGCGAGGTTGCAGCGACATGACCGATACCCTTCGCCGCCCGTATGTGGCGACCCCCGACCTGGCGGAGCCGGTGATCAGCATGGTCGATGTCGGCATGACCTACCCCAACGGCAAGGTCGCGCTGGCCGATGTCAACGTCAGCATCCCCGAGGGCGACTTCGTCTTCCTGGTCGGGCCGTCCGGCGCGGGCAAGAGCACCTTCATCCGGCTTTTGATCCGCGAGCAGTTGCCGACCACCGGACGCGTGGTGGTGGCGGGGCGCGACCTGTCGACGATGCGACGCAGCCAAGTGCCCACCCTGCGGCGACGGATCGGGATCGTCTTCCAGGACTTCAGGCTGCTGCCGGCCAAGACGGTCTACGAGAACGTCGCCTTTGCCCTCGAGGTGACCGGCGCGACCGGGGCGGAGATCCGCCGTCGCGTGCCACGCCTCCTCAACCTGGTCGGCCTCCACGAGCACGACGACCATCTGCCGGCGCAGCTCTCCGGCGGGGAGCAGCAGCGCACCGCCATCGCGCGAGCCCTGGTGCATGATCCGGCCATGCTGATCGCCGATGAGCCGACCGGCAACCTCGACCCGGTCACCAGCTGGGACCTGATCCAGCTCCTGATCCAGATCAACGCCATGGGAACCACGGTGCTGATGGC
>JBDTYC010000171.1:0-2911 GCA_040005815.1 Chloroflexota bacterium | reverse complement strand
ATCAACCAGTACACCCGCCTCCTGACGATCCCGATGGCCTTCGCGCAGGGTTATGGGTTCTCCGTCCTGCTGTCCGCCAACGGCGTCATCCCGGCGAACCCGCTCTTCAGCTTCGAGACCCTCTCGCTGCTGCTCTCGTTCACCGCCGGCACGATCCTTCTGATGTGGCTCGGCGAGCTGATCAGCGAGCGCGGGCTCGGCAACGGGATCAGCTTCATCATCTTCGCTGGCATCGTCGGGCGCCTCCCGCACCGGGCCGCGCCGATCGTGACCGGGCCGGACGGGCTGCTTCGCATCATCCCGTTCATCTTGATCGCGATCGTCGTGATCGCCGGCGTCGTCTTCATCAACGAGGGACAGCGACGGATCCCGGTCCAGTACGCGAGCCGCGTCCGCGGGCGGCGCATGTACCAGGGCCAGACTCAGTACCTGCCCCTCAAGGTGACGATGGCCGGCGTCATCCCGATCATCTTCGCGATCAGCATCCTCCTCTTCCCGGCCCAGATCGCCCAGTACTTCACCGCCTCGACCATCGACTGGGTCAAGAGCGTCGCGAACTTCGTGGTCGCGAACCTGAGCCAGAGCAACCCGCTCGTATACGGCGCCCTCTACTTCACTCTGGTCGTCTTCTTCACCTACTTCTACACCGCGTTCCAGTTCCGCCCCGACCAGACCGCCGACTACCTGCGCAAGAACGGCGGCTTTATCCCGGGCATCCGTCCCGGGAAGCCGACCGAGGAGTTCCTTGGCCGGATCACGAACCGGATCACGCTCGGCGGCGCCCTCTTCCTGGCGTCGCTGGCGGTCCTTCCGCTGGTGGTCACCGCCGCGATCCCTGGCACGCAGGGGCTCCAACTCGGTGGCACGAGCGTGCTGATCGTGGTCAGCGTCGTCGTCGAGACGATGAAGCAGCTCGAGGCCCAGATGCTGATGCGCCACTACGAGGGCTTCATCCGGTGACCGATCCGGGCGGCGCGGAGCGGCAGCCGTCCACGGGGCGCCGGATCCTTCTGTTGGTCGGCTCGGTCGGCGCGGGCAAGGGGACCCAGGCTGAGGCACTCAGCCGTGAGCTCCGCCTAGCGCATCTCGCGTCGGGCAACCTCTTCCGCAAGGCGCTGCGCGACGGCAGCCCGCTCGGCGAGCAGGCACGCGTCTACATGGAGCGGGGGGACCTGGTGCCGGATGACATCACGATCCAGATGTTCATGCAGGAGCTCGCCGAGCCGGGCGCGGCTCGCGGGGCGATCCTCGATGGGTTCCCGCGCACCGTGGCGCAGGCTCGGGCCCTGGACACGACGCTGGCGGAACGCGGCGAGCAGATCGAGCGCGTCATCTCGATCGAGGTGCCGGTCGAGGAGCTGGTGGCGCGCGTCGCGGGGCGGCGGGTGTGCCCGGTCTGCGGCACGACGTACCACGTGGCGGGCGACCCGCCCCGCGTGCCTGGCCGCTGCGACAAGGAAAACGCGGAGCTGGTGCAGCGCGACGACGACCGGACCGAGGTGGTCCGCGCGCGTCTCGAGAAGCAGGTCGCGCCGATGCTCGCGGTGCTTGACCACTACGACCAGAAGGGGATCGTCCAGCACGTCGACGGCACGCAGCCGATCGATGCGGTGACCGATGAGATCCTGGGGGGGCTCCGCGCCGGATGGTGACGATCAAGCGGCCGGAGGAGGTCGCCCGCATGCGACATGCCGGCGCCATCCTGGCGGATGTGCTGCGCGTCCTCGGGGGCGACCTGCGCCCGGGCGTCACCACCGAGGAGCTTGACGCCACCGCCGAGCGAATGATCCGCGATGCGGGAGCGACCCCATCCTTCCTCGGCTATGGCGGATCTCGGAACACCATCCCATTCCCGGGCTCGATCTGCGTCTCCCTCAACGACGAGGTGGTCCATGGGATCCCCTCCGGCGAGCGTCGGATCAGCATCGGCGACGTGGTGGGGATCGACATCGGCTGCATCTGGCAGGGCTGGCACGCCGACACGGCCCGCACGTTTGCGGTCGGGCCGGTGGGGGAGCCGCTGGCCCGGCTGATCGAGGCCACCAAGCGGGGGATCGAGGCGGGGATCGCCGCCGCGGTCCCTGGTAACCGCCTCGGCGACATCGGCGCGGCGGTCCAGGCGGTCGCCGACGAGCACGGCTACGGCATCGTGCGGCACCTGGTCGGGCACGGCATCGGCACCGCCATGCACGAAGACCCGCAGGTCCCCAACTACGGGCGGGCGGGGACGGGGATGCGCATCGAGGCGGGGATGTGCTTCGCGATCGAGCCGATGTTCAACCTCGGCGGGGACGACGTGGCGCTCCTCGACGATGGCTGGACGGTGGTCACCGCCGACGGCAGCATCTCGGCGCATTTCGAGGACACGATCGCGGTCACGGCATCGGGTCCGGAGGTGCTCACGCGTGCCGGATTTCCACTCTGATCGGCGTTGTGCTCCTCGCCCCGCCTCGTGTATACTCCTCCTTCCGTGGTCGCCCCGAGCGGCGGCCTTTCCGTGTGTTCCCAACCAATCTGCAGCTGTTCAGCAGTTCGAGGGTGCGTAGCGCTTGGCGAAGAAGGATGCGATCGAGGTCGAGGGCGAGGTAGTGCTCCCCTTGCCCAACGCGATGTTCAAGGTGCGACTGGAGAATGGTCACGAGGTTCTCGCCCACATCTCCGGCAAGCTGCGCCAGAACTTCATCCGCATCCTGCCGGGCGACACGGTCCGCGTCGAACTGAGTCCGTACGACCTCACCCGGGGTCGCATCACCTACAGGATGAGATGAAGGTTTCTGCCTCCGTGAAGCCGCGCTGTGAGCGCTGCAAGGTCATCAAGCGCTCCGGCGTGGTGATGGTCATCTGCGTCATCCCCAAGCACAAGCAGCGACAGGGATAGAGCGCCGATGGCACGCATCGCCGGTGTCGACAT
>JBDTYC010000170.1:0-3019 GCA_040005815.1 Chloroflexota bacterium | reverse complement strand
CGCTCGATCAACACCAGCCTGACGGTGGTGGTGACGCTGACCGCCCTGCTGCTGCTGGGACCGGCCACGATCCGGACCTTCGCCCTGGCGCTCCTGATCGGCGTCATCAGCGGGACCTACTCGTCGATCTTCAACGCGAGTCAGCTCCTGGCGGCCTGGTACGAGTGGGATGCGAACCGCAAGGCTCGGGCACTCGCCGCCGCTCGAAAGACTCGCCCCGCAGGTCGCTGAGCCGACCGATAACGGGCCGATACGTCCGGGGTAAGCGACACCGGACTACCATGGCCGGGTGATCCTCCCTCGCCTCGAATGGCTGCTCCCGGAGCCGTTTCCGGACCCGCCGCCATTCGCCGGCTTTGGGCTGCCGCTGGCCACGCTCCTTGCCCGTCGCGGCTTCCGCGACGACGCGCAGCTCGACCGGTTCCTGCGCGCTGGCGAGTCATCGCTCCACGACGTCTCGCTGATGGCCGACGCCGACGTCGCGCTCGCGCGCATCGATCGGGCGATCGACGCCGGGGAGAAGATTGCCATCTGGGGCGACTACGACGCCGACGGGATGACCGCGGTCGTGGTCTGGGTGCTCGCCCTGCGAGCGCTCGGGATCGAGGCGATGCGCCACGTGCCGTCGCGGCTGGCCGAGGGATACGGGCTCTCAGGGGCCGGCCTCGAGCGGCTGTCGGCTGCCGGCGTCACGCTCCTGATCACGTGCGACTGCGGCGTAACGAATGCCATCGAAGTCGAGCAGGCGCGCGGCCTCGGGATGGAGGTCATCGTCACCGACCACCACCTCCCCTCCGGGCCGCTGCCGCTGGCGGTCGCCGTGGTGGACCCGCACCGCCCCGACTGTGCATACCCGGATCCGGATCTGACGGGCGCGGGACTGTCGTTCAAGCTCGCTTCCGCGTTGCTGGCGCGCCGCGGACAGGCGGCCGCCGACCTCGCCGCCGTGGCTGCCATCGGCACGATCGCCGACATGGCGCCGATGACCGGCGAGAGCCGCGCGATCGTGCGGCTCGGCCTCGACGAGCTGGCCGTAACGTCCAGGCCGGGGCTCCGCGCCCTGCTCGCCCGTTCATCCGAGAACCCCGCGCAGCCCAGCGCCCGGGACCTCGCGTTCGGCGTCGCGCCCAGGATCAACTCCGCGGGTCGGATCGCCGATGCCGAGCTGGCGATGTCGCTCCTGCTCGAAGAGGATTCCGTGGAGGCCGAGCGGATCGCGGAAGCACTCGAGGCGGTGCACGCCGAGCGCCGAACGATCACCACCGCGACCATCGAGGCGGCTGTGGTGATGGCCGCTGCCCAGGGAGGCGAGGGGCCACTCGCCCTGCGAGGCGACGGCTGGGCGCCTGGGGTGTTGGGACTGGTGGCGAACCGGCTGGTCGAGTCGCTCGGCAGGCCGGTCGCGATTGCCGCGGCGGTGGACGATGAGCTGCGCGGATCGGTCAGGGCCCCCGCCGACTTCCATGTCGCCCTCGCCCTCGAGGCCTGCGCCCCGCTGCTCCTCAAGCGCGGCGGGCATCCCGCCGCGGGGGGATTCAGCGTGCGGTCGGCCGACTGGGAGGCATTCGCGGCCGCGTTCGCGGCACTGCCGCGTCCCTTCCCGCCAGATCCGGGGCGGGCTGCGAAGCGCGCGACGGCGCTGACCATCGATCTCGTGCTGCCCGCCGTGCACCTCGGCTGGCCGCTCGCCGAGGAGATCGCACAGCTCGCGCCGTTCGGCCCGGGCCACGTCGAGCCGTTGCTGGCCGTGACCGGACTCCAGGTCGTCGAGGCGCGGCGGGTCGGTGCCACCGGCGACCACCTCTCGCTCAGGATGCGTCGCGGGCCGGAGGTCTTCGACGCGATCGCCTTCGGGATGCCCGCCGAGCGTCTACTCCCCGAGCCGGGGGCGATGGTCGACCTGGTGGGGACGCTCGAACGCGACGTCTTCCAGGGCCTGCCGCGCCTGCGCATCCGCGTCGTCGACTATGCCGATGCCGGCGTCAGCCCTCTTGCTGCCCGGCGAGTCGCCGCGACGATTGCGGCCGTCCCCGTTGCAGAAGCGGCGCTACTCGAGCCAACTCCGGCCTGATGAGCGATCGGCCGGACCCGCTGGACCGACTGCGCGCTCGGATCGAGCGCCTCGGCGCACCGCTCTGCCTGGGGATCGACCCGCACCCCGACGCTCTGCCCGACGACCTCTCCCGCGACGTGGAGGGGATCGAGACGTTCGCGCGCGGCCTCGTCGAGGCGGCCTCGGAGCTGGCCGTGGCGGTCAAAGTCAACGTCGCCTTCTTCGAGGCCTTCGGCTCTGCCGGCTGGGCCGCACTCGAGCGCCTCGTGGCCGACCTGCCGCAAGACCAGTACCTCATTCTCGACGCGAAGCGTGGCGATATCCGCTCCACCGCGGAGCGGTACGCCACGTCGCTCTTCGGGCGGCTCGGGGCCGATGCCGTGACCCTCTCGCCATACCTCGGCGAGGACGCCATCGAACCCTTCCTCGAGTATCGGGGCCGGGTCGTCTACCTCGTCACCCGAACCACCAACCCGAGCGCCGGGACGCTGCAGGACCTGCCGGTGGCGAGCACGCCGCTCCACGAGCACGTGGCGACCTGGGCGGCGAGCCGGTGGATTGATGGCCGGGTCGGGCTCGTCGTCGGCGCGACCGCGCCCTCTGAGCTGGCCCACGTGCGACGCCTGGTGCCGACGCTCGGCTTCCTCGTTCCCGGTGTCGGCGCCCAGGACGGGGATCTTGCTTCAGCCCTCGCCCATTGCCACGGGAGCGCGGCGCCCGGAATCGTCACCATCTCTCGCGGCATCGCGGGCGCGTCTCGTGGCGGTGGATGGCGCGCAGCGGCTGCCGAGGCGGCCCAGTCATGGCTTGGCCGCATGCAGGAGGCCGGTGCTACACTGCAGGCCTAGTGCCGTGCCAACAGGCACGCGACGCACGACGCCAACGAGGAACCGCCAAGCACATGGGACCCATCGGTTGGCCTGAGCTCATCATCCTGCTCGTGGTCGTGCTGATCGTCTTCGGCCC
>JBDTYC010000169.1:0-3048 GCA_040005815.1 Chloroflexota bacterium | reverse complement strand
GTGAACTCGCGTACCACGTCGACCGTCTCCACCATCGGCTCGGCGCTCGCCTCGGCCTCGGGGCGTCGCTCTGGGGGCATGTACAGGCCGCGCGCGGTCATGCCGGCCCCTCGCCGTCGCGATCGGGCCAGACCCCGATGTGGTCGTCCTCGAGGGCAAGGCGGACCCGATGCTCCAGGCCCAGGGCCTCGACGTGGGCGCGGGGCAGCTGGAGCCTGCCGACCCGATCGAGGACGGCGTACTCCTCCGCGATGACGTGGTGGTCGCCCGACTCGTTCGTGGCTCGGCGCCTGAGGGTCTCGGTGCTCGTGCGGCCGTCGCGCATCGCGACCGTACGGCTGACCTGCTCGCTGACGAGGGGATCGTGGGTGACGACGACGATCGTCAGCCCCAGGTCGTGGTTGATCGCGCGGAGCAGGCCGAAGACCTCGCCGGCGGTCGCGGTGTCAAGCTCTCCCGTCGGCTCGTCGGCAAGCAGGAGCGAGGGTCGGTTGGCGAGGGAGACCGCGATGGCGACCCGCTGCTGCTGTCCACCGGAAAGCTGGGCGGGCTTGTGCTCGGCCCGGTCGCTGAGGCCCACCAGCGCCAGCAGCTCATCGGCGCGGGTCCGCTGCTCGGTGCGGCCCATCCCCTCCAGCAGCATCGGGAGCTCGATGTTCTCTCGCGCTGTGAGGTACGGGAGCAGGTTCTTGGCGGTCTGCTGCCAGACGAAACCGACCACCCCGCGTCGATAGCGCGTCCGCTCGGCCTGGCCCATCTGGCTGAGCAGGTGGCCCGCCACCACGGCGCGACCCGCCGAGGGCTCGTCGAGCCCGCCGAGGATGCTCATCAGCGTGCTCTTGCCGCTCCCTGATGCGCCGACCAGAGCGATGAACTCACCCCGCTCCACGATCAGGTCCAGGCCCTGGAGCGCCACCACCTCGAGGTCGGCGACCTTGTAGATCTTGACCAGGCTCTCGCACACGATCAGCGGTCCCGAGGCGCTTACCGGCGACGCTCCCCCGCTCGGTCTCGCCTCCGCGCGGGCAGCCTCGATCTTCTCCGGCAGGGTGGCCGCGCCACCGCTGGGGAGGTCAATGATCTGTCCATCGTCGATCGTCATCGGCTCATCTCTTGCTAGTCGCCACCGAGGCGCAATGCGTCGATCGCCTGGGCCCGCCGCGCCAGCCAGGTGCTGGCGATGCCAGCGATGGTAACCACCATGACCAGCGCGCCGCCGACCAGCCCGATCTCGAGCCAGCTGACATTGATCGCCAACGGCCCTTCGGCGCCGACGAAGGCGCTCAGCCCGAGGCTGGCTGCGAGGAGCACCGCGATCCAGATCCCCAGCGCCACGCCGGGCACCAGCGCCAGCACGACTGGCGGCCCCTGCTCCATGACCGTCAATCCCAGCGCCTGCGGCGCACTGAGCCCCAGCGTGCGCAGGAACGCCAGGTCCTGGCTACGACGGGACGCGGTGAGGGTCAGGGCGCCGACGATCGCGAAGCCGGCATAGAAGACCGCCACCAGCAGTGCGATCCGGAACCCGCCGGTCACCATCGCGACGAGCGGCGCACGGCGCTGCATGGCGTATTCGGCGTAGCGCGAAAAGACGGTCAGCGAGGAGTCGTCGGATGCCATCGCCACGAGTCCCGCCTCGACCTCCGGCGGGCCGCTGACAAAGAGGACCGATGGAAGGAGCGGTGCATCGGTCTGGGCGCGTTGCAGCGTCTTTAGCGAAACGACCACGAAGGCACCCTCCGAGTGCACGCCCGGGAACGACTCACGGCGGTCGACGACGACGAACGACAGATTGTGGATGCCGACCTCGACGGTAAAGGGGTCGCCCGCGTGCAGCGGGCCGCTGCCGGATGGAAGCTTCCCAGAGACGATGGCCGGGATCGGCGACTCCGGAGTGCCGGGCTGGGTGGCGTCGTCCACGACCGTGAAGCCCGACGGCCAGTCAACGGCGATGGGCGAACCGCCGACGACCGCCGCGTATGCCTGGGTGTCGACCGCGTCGAAGACGACCTGGCTGCGTTGCGACGACGAGTCGGCGAACGTGGCCGCCTGCTCGAGGTATGCGGCGGCCACCGCCCCCACGCCGTCGATCTTGGTCACATCCGGCGCGGTGCCTTCTTTACTCGCGGCGAGCTCGATCCGGTAGTCGGCGCCCACCTGGGCCCACGCCGACTGGACCTGGCCGCGGTCGATGCTCGAGAGCACGACTGATGCGAATGCCCCGAAGGCGGCAGTCAGCATCAGGACGAGCAGCGGAAGGTTGGCGGCGGCGCCGTGGCGTCCGACGTTGCGCAGGCCGAGCACGGGGACCAGGTCCCGGCGTCGAGCTACGAGCCAGCTGAGCCCCCGAATCGGCAGCGGGTAGAGACGCATCGCCACGATCCCCATCGCGACGCCGGCGAGCACCGGCACGGCGGCCAGGAACGGGTCAAGGCGGACCACCTCTCCAACCCGACCGGTCCCGATCACCAGGCCGCGCTGCTGGAGGAGCAGCACGCCGGCAACGGACAGGCCGACCCCCGTCACCTCCAGCACGAGCCGGCGCGCCGAGGCGGGGAGGACCGATGCATCCTCGCGGGCGGTTCCACCGAGGCGTCGCCGGACCACCGGCCATGTGGCGATGACCATGGCGAGGCTGGCTGCAGCGCCGGTGGCGAGCGCCAGCCAGAGTGACAGCCCCGAAGCGCGCCCCGGCACGATCCCCACCGCCAGGAGGAGTCCGACGAGCGCCGCGCCGCCCGCCAGCAAGGTGGCTTCCCACAGCTGTGCAGCCAGGATCAGGAGCCCAGAGGCTCCACGACCGCGCGCCAGCTCGAGGCTGGGGCGACGGCGCACGACGAGCAGGATCGCGACCATGGCGATGGCGCCGATGGCCAGCGCGAATGGTCCGATCGCCGCGACCGTGAGGACGGCCTCCGACCCCGAGCGCTCTGCCAGGTAGCGGCCGATGATGCCGAGCAGCCCTGTCCGCAGGATGAGCGGACCGCCGAGGAACCCGCCGAAGGTCGCATCGGCGTTCACCGACTGGATCCGTCGCAGGTCCGGGAC
>JBDTYC010000168.1:0-3103 GCA_040005815.1 Chloroflexota bacterium | reverse complement strand
CCGTTCGTCCAGCGCGACTCGTCCGAGGCGAGGTAGATCGCCGCGTTGACGATCTCCTCCGGCTTGCCGAAGCGGCCGCTCGGGTTGCGGGCCAGGCGCAGCTGTTTGGCGGCCTCGTCTTTGAGCAGCCAGTCCATCAGGAGCGGGGTCTCGATCGGGCCGGGGCAGATCGCATTCGAGCGCACCCCGCGCGTACCGAACTGGACGGCGAGCGATCGGGTCAGCGACAGCACGGCGCCCTTCGACGCGGTGTAGGCGTCCTGCGGCACGGAGCAGCCGAGCAGCGCCACGAACGAGCTGATGTTGATGACCGATCCGGAGCCCTGGTCGAGCATCTGCGGGATGGCGTACTTGCAGCCCAGGAAGACGCCGCGCACGTTGACCGCCATCACCTTGTCCCAGGTCGCGACATCGGTGTCGATCACCGAGTGGTCAGGTTCCGGCATCACGCCGGCGTTGTTGTAGAGGACGTCGACCCGGCCGTAGGTCGCGACCGCGTGGTCGACCATCGCCTTCGCATCGGCCTTCTGGCTGACGTCGGTTCGCACGAAGGTCGCCTCGCCGCCCGCTGCCTGTACCGATTCGACCGTCTCCGCGCCCGCTCGTTCGTCGAACTCGGCGACCACCACCTTCGCCCCTTCCCCGGCGAACAGCTGCGCCGCCACGCGGCCCATACCGCTGCCGGCGCCGGTGATGATCGCCACCTTCTCCTGGAGTCGCATGAACCCGACCTCCGGTCTGTCGATGATGGTGCCCGGCCAACCTATCGTAGGCGTCCGCGGAGGACTTCAGCAGCCTCGACCACGCGGGTCGGGAGGACCGTCACCTCGCCGATCTTGGAGAGGCCGCCGGCCGATCCTCCACCGAAGGCAAGGACCAGGTCGGGGCGGCTGGCGCGAAGGGCGGTTGCGACGTCGGTCGCCGTCGAAACGTCGCGCGTGGTCACGACGCCGACCACGGCTGCTCGCGCGGCACTCGCCGTCGCCGCATCCACCCAGGACTCGACCGGCACGTCCGCACCGAGATACAGGACGTCGACGCCAAGACGCCGCAGCGCCACCGCGAAGGCGAGCGCGCCCAGCTCGTGGCGGCTGTCGGGTGGCAGGCCAACGAGCACGCGTGGCCCGCTGCCGGGGAGGCCACCCTGGTCGAAGAGAGCCGAAAGCCGCCGTGAGATGGCGCTGCTGGCGAGGTGCTCCGCTGCGACGTCGATCTGGCTGTCAGCCCAGGCGTCGCCGAGCATCGCTGCCGCTGGCAGCACCAGATCGTCGATCACCGCTTCGAAGGATCCTCGCCCGAAAAGGTCGTCGAGCGCTCCTTCGACCGCCGCGGGATCGTACCGGGCGGCCGCGTCGATGAGCGCCGAGCGGCGCTCGGGTGCATCGATTGCTCGCGGGCGGGAAGTGGTCTCCTGCTCGAGGACTGCCGCGGCAGCCTGCCTTGCCGACCAGCCGCGTTCGATCAATCCGCGCACCGCTCGCAGGCGCCCAATCGCATCGTCGTCGTAGAGGCGGTAGCCGCTCGACGTCCTTGCTGGGCGAAGGATGCCGTAGCGCCGCTCCCATGCGCGGATGAGAGAGACGGCGACCCCGCTTCTGAGTGATGCCTGCCCGATTGTGTACACGGTTCGTGCACCCTAGCATACCAATTGGAACTTGTACAAAGGCTTGACACACAAGCCCGAGACTGTGTAAGGTGGCGACTGCGTTGGCGGCACCCGCACTCACCTCGAGGGAAAGAACCATGTCGAAGCACCGACTCCACGCCGAGATGCTTGTCGACCGACCCATCGACGAGGTCTTCGCCTTCTTTGCCAAGCCTGAGAATCTCGGACGGATCATGCCCAGCAGCCTCGGCTTCGAGCTCCTTTCGACCGACACGCGCATGCGGGAGGGCCTCGAGATCGACTATCGCGTTCGACCGCTGCTCGGCATCCCGCTCAGCTGGCGCAGCGTGATCGCGCAGTACGATCCGCCGCGCGGGTTCCGCGATCTCCAGCTCAAAGGCCCGTACCGCAGTTGGGATCACCGTCACTCGTTCGTCGCGGACGGTGATCGCACCCGGGTCATCGACGACGTCGAATACTCGCTGCCGCTCGGCCCACTCGGCTTGCTCGCCCATGCTGCGGTGGTGCGAGGGCAGCTGGAGGAGATCTTCCGGCATCGGAGTCGGACCATCCGTTCTGTCTTCGCGAAGCCAGCATTGAACGACCACCCGATGACGGTGGCGGTGGCCGGCGGCAGCGGGTTCGTCGGCGGAGCGATCGCCGCAGAGCTGTTTGCGCGTGGCCACCGCCCGATCGTGCTGTCTCGCCAGGGCTCGGCCGATGCCCGCGGTCCGCTCCATGACAGTGTGGAGGTGCGGTACTCCGACGCCTCGCAAGGCGACGGGCTCGTCGAAGCGCTGGCGGGCGTCGACGCTCTCGTCATCGCCCTCGCATTCAACAACTCGCCGGTGGAAGCCCCAAGCCATGGCCAGACCTTCATGCAAGTGGACGCAGCTGGCACCGAGCACCTCGTCGCCGCGGCTCGAGAGGCGGGCGTGAAACGCGTGGTGTACCTCTCCGGCGCCGGCGCGGCCCCGGATGCGACGCGGCACTGGTTTCGGGCCAAGTGGCGCGCCGAGGAAGCGATCCGCGGGAGCGGGATGGAGTGGACCATCATCCGTCCCACCTGGATCTACGGTCCACGTGACGTGTCACTCAACCGGTTCATCGGCTTCGCACGCCAGCTCCAGGCTGTTCCGATGACCAACTTCGGCGGCCAGCTCCTCGCGCCGGTCTTCATCGACGATATCGGTCGCCTGGCTGTGGACTCCCTTGTCGATCCGGCGGCCATCGGCCAAACATTCGAGGTCGGGGGGCCTGAGACGCTGAGCATGCGCGAAGTGATCTCACGCGCCCTGCGGACGGCAGGGATTCGACGGCCGATCATCCCCGGGCCGGCAGCGCTGATCCGGCTGGGAGCGGCTCCGCTGACGCTCCTGCCGTCACCCCCGCTGACGCCGGATGCGGTCGATTTCATTAACCAGCCGGCAGTCGTCGACGTGGGTCCGCTGCTGCAGCGGATGCCGCGCCGCCTCACCCCGCTCGACGAGGGGCTGG
>JBDTYC010000167.1:0-3160 GCA_040005815.1 Chloroflexota bacterium | reverse complement strand
TGAACTCAGGACCGTCGGGCTGCGAGCCAACTTCCTGCGGGCTGATCGTGCCGCCACCGGGCAGGAACTCGACTGTCAGGCCCAGCTCGGCGTAGTAGCCCTGAGCCTCAGCGGCGTAGTAGCCGCTGAACTGCGACTGGTCCAGCCATTGCAGCTGGAGCTGGACCGTGGCCGGCGCATAGCTCGCCCCCGCGCTCTCGGCCGCGGTGACCGCTGAGCTGGCCCCGGGACTCGACGTGCCGTTTGCCGTGCAGGCTGCCAGCGTGAGCATGGCTGCCCCGCCCACTGCGAGGAACCGATGGGATCGCCTCATCTCCACTCCTTGGTAGGTCTCGTGGGCGGCTACGCCTCCGCGGCCGCCGGTGTCAAGGCGGGATTGTACGGCCTGCTCAGGCCGGCTGGTCCCCTCGCACGGACGGATGCCAGGGGATCAGAACCCGTTCGACCGCGACCGCCAGGAGGTACATCCCCATCCCCGCCAGCGCGACGACAAGGATCGCCGACCAGGTGATATCGAAGCGCAGCGCGCTGGCCGCGCCGACGACGACCCGACCCAGCGTATCGGTCAGGCCGCCGAAGTATTCACCCACCACCGCGCCGATCAGGCTCAGCGTGGTGGCGACCTTGAGCCCGGTCAGGAAGTAGGGAAGCGCGTTCGGCACACGCAACCGCCATGTCACCGCGCCCGGGCTCGCGCCGTACGAGCGCATGAGCTCGAGTGCTGACGGGTCGACATCGGTCAACCCTCTCAGGACGTTGATCATGATCGGGAAGAAGACGAGGCTGCCCGCAACGGCCATCTTCGAGTAGGGGCTGAGGATCCCGAACCAGTTGTTGGCGATCGGGGCGAAGGCGACGATGGGGATGGCGTTGATCGCCACCGCCAGCGGCAGGATGGTGTCCCGCGAGCGGGGGAAGCGCGAGACCGCGAACGCCACGATCAGCCCCATCGCGGTGCCCAGGGCCAGCCCGCCAGCCGCCTCAGTGAGCGTTACGCGGGCAGCCGGGAAGATGCGGTACCCCTCGTTCCAGTTCGCCACCAGGGCCGCCCAGACCGCGCTCGGCGCCGGGAAGATGAAGCTCTTGACGTTCGCGGCGCGCACGAAAACCTCGAGCCCCACCAGGATCGCGCCCAGGATTAACAGGGCGGGGATATTCCGGCGGAGTGCCTGCATCAGCCGACGCCGCCCTCGGCCGCGGTCCGCTCCGGCGACGCGAGGGTCGCCTCGGTGCTGCCGCCCTCACTGCCCCGCAGTGCCTCGCGCACCTCGGTGATGAGGTTGAAGTAGCGGGGGCTCTCCCGGGTCTCAAGGCCGCGCGGGCGCGGCAGGTCAACGTCCACCAGGCGAGTGATGCGACCGGGGCGAGCGCTCATCACCGCCACCCGGCTCGACAGGAAGACCGCCTCCGGGATTGAGTGGGTCACGAAGACGACGGTGATCCCGGTCCGCTCCCAGATGCTCAACACCTCGGAGTTCATCCGCTCACGGGTCATCTCGTCGAGCGCGCCGAATGGCTCGTCCATCAGCAGCAGCGACGGGGAGAAGGCCAGCGCCCGCGCGATGGCGACGCGCTGCTGCATCCCGCCCGACAGCTCGTACGGATGCCGCTTGGCGAACTCGGTCAGCCCGACCAGCTCGAGCATCTCCTGCGCACGCGCCGTCTGGCTGGCGCGGTCGTGGCCGAAGAGCTCGAGCGGCAGACGGACGTTGTCCTCCACCGTGCGCCACTCGAAGAGGACTGGGGACTGGAAGACGATCCCGTAGTCGCGATCGAGGCGCGCTTGGCGAGCCGGCTTGCCATTGATCTCGACCGTGCCGGCCGTGGCGTCAGTAAGGTCGCCGATGAGCCGCAGCAGCGTCGACTTGCCACACCCCGACGGGCCGATCAGCGAGACGAACTCGCCCTCACCGATCTGGAGGTTGATGTCGGCGAGCGCAACGACGGGCGCGGCGGCGGCACCGAACGTCTTGCCGACGCCCTTCAGGCTGACGACCGGGGCTCCGAGCCCCGTCGGGCTCGTGGTCATCCGAACGTTGCCTGCGGGCGTCCGCGGAGCACCCACTGCTCGGCTCCGACGACGGCCAGGTAGAAGAGGATCCCAAGGGCGGCAGTGACGAAGATCGAGGCCCACAGCTTCTCTGGCGAGATCGCGTACTGCTGGCTGAAGAACATGAGCGCCCGCCCGAGCCCCTCCTGCATCCCGCCTGGTCCCTCACCGACGATCGCCCCGACCACGCTCGCGGTGGCGGTGATCTTCAGCGCGGTGAACAGGTACGGGAGCGAGGCCGGGAAGCGCAGCTTCCAGAGGACCGAGCGACGCGAGGCGGCGTACGAGCGCATCAGCTCCAGCGCGCGCGGGTCCGGCGAGCGGAGGCCTCGCAGCATCGCGATCGTCACGGGGAAGAAGCAGAGGTATGTGGCGATGATGATCACGCTCGAGACGTTGTGACCGGTGAAGAACATGATCAGCGGCGCGAGGGCGATGATCGGGATCGTCTGGCTGGCCACCACATACGGAACGAAGGCCCGCTCGATCATCCGGAAATGGACGAAGAGCGTGGCCAACGCGATTCCCAGCAGAGCCCCGATCACGAAGCCGGTCAGCGACTCCCGCATGGTGAAGACCGCCTGGCCGATGAGGTAGCCGCCCAGCGACTCGTCAGCTCCGGAGGTGACCGGCGCCATGGTGCGGGACCAGATCTTCCAGACGTGGGGCAGGTTGACGTCCGACGCCAGCCACACCTTGAGCGGTGGGTCCCAGACCTTCTCGTGGTTGACGAAGATCGGGTCGCCGGCGAGGAGCTTGAACGCCTCCCAGACGACCAGGACGGCAACGATGAAGACGACGAACGAGACGACGCGCCGTAGCAGCGTGCGGCGCGGGCGTTCAGGCGATCGCAGCATCGGTCGCGTCGAGGGCCCGATCGATGACGGCGAAGCCCTCCCGCAGCTGCTCCTCGGTGATGCAGAGGGGCGGATTGGTGAAGACCTGGTTCCAGTGCAGCATCGTGTAGAGGCCGTCGGCGCGGAGCTGGACGTCGAGTGCGGTCATCTCCGCCGAGGAGCCGTTGAACGGGGCCATCGGCTCCATGGTGTCGCGCGAGCGAACCAGCTCGAAGACGCCGAACAGGCCGATGCTGCGCACCGTCCCCACGCT
>JBDTYC010000166.1:0-3200 GCA_040005815.1 Chloroflexota bacterium | reverse complement strand
AGGCGTGATGGACGCCCATCGGGTTGTTGGCCGTGATCGGTCCGTCGAGGAAGCTGAAGCGGCGATCGGAGCGCTCGTTACGGGCAAGGTAGCGCGCCATCGTCTGCTGCTCGCGCCAGACCTCGATCTGCTCGCGTTCGAGCGCGGGGACGTTCAGCTTGCCCGATACCGGCTTGAACACGATCACTCCACTCAACAACAAAACCCGTCCCGGATCCGGGACGGGCAGTGACTCCCGATCGATTGCGCGGATCGTCGCAGCGCGGCGCCCGCCTTGTCAATCTCGCTAGGCGAGGATAGTCCGCGTCAGGATCGCCAGTGCCGCCACGCTGCTGGTCATCACCAGCCCGCCGAGGCGCGGGTACCAGGCCCGGGCGATGAGCCCGCCGGCGGCCCCGAGCGGACCGACCAGGGCGAGTGCCGCCAGCAGGATCCTGGCCTCGGCGATCGGCAGGGCCGGGCGGCCGGTCACCGTCACCGCCGTCCAGGCGATGGCGGCGCCGACGAGCGGAAGAGCAATCGGGAGGGCGGCAAGAAGAGTGGCGGGTTCCGGCACCGATAGCCACGCCGGCCGGCGCCACTGCGTGCGCTCGCGGAGCCGGGCGATCCTCGGTCGTGTGACCGGAGGAGGGACCTCTTCCGCCGACGTATCCGTTGGAGGTGGTGCCTGCTCGGGTTCTGGGGCGGTCTCGTAGACAACTGCCGCGGCGGCGCCGGCTCGCTCGGCCTCTGCCGCCACGTGGGCGGCCGCGCGCTCCGCCGCGAGGCGCTGCTCGATGAGCGTCCTCTCGATTCCGGTCAATATCCGCGGCACCACCGGGGCTGCCGGTCGAGGCGCCACCTCGGGCGGGGGTGGCGGGGCCGGGGCCGCCCGTCGCGAGGCCACCTCGTCCAGCCGCTCCTGGAGGCGGACGGCGTGGGTCATGGCGGCGAGGAGGTCGCTCTCCACTGCCGCGGCGATCGCCAGCCGCCCGTGGTCCGTGGGCGCCACGATCAGCGGCGGGAGGCGGGAGAGGCGAATCAGCTCGATCGGCTCGTCGCCACGAAGCATCGCCGGGCCGACCGCCCAGCCGAAGCCGCCGAAACGTGGAGTAAGCGAGGCAGCGTTCTCGCCACGGACCGCGACTCGCGTTACCGGCCCGCGCACGAGCCGGAAACGTCGCTCGCCGCCGAGCCAGACGAGGCGCAGGACGCCCGGCTCGACGAGGAGCCGATAGGACGAGACGAGGGCCACCAGGTATGCGGCGACCAGGGCCGCCAGGCCGCCGACTGCAATCAGCGAGATGCCGCCAGGGCCGCGCACCAGCAGTCCCCCAAACACCGCTGCCGTCGCGATCAGGAGGAAGACGACCGGTGCGACGAACAGTCGCACCCGATCGCGGGCGAGTCGGACGGAGGTGATCTGGGTTGTCAGCTCGGACATCGGTCAGACCTTCTCGGTTACCCGGTACTCCAGGTAGCGCCCGGTCAGCAGGCGTGTCTGCGCGTCCAATGCGGGCAGATTGGTGAAGAAGATACCCACGAAGGGAAGGCCGGTCCAGCCCGCATACACCAGCAACCGCCGGGGCCAGCCCCATTCCGACGGCATCGGCGGGACGATCCGATGCTCGACCCAGATCAGCACCACCAGCGCCAGCAGGGCGACGGAGAGCATGCTCGAGGCGTAGAGCGGCAAGTTCTGGCCCAGCGTCGTCCGTGCGAAGGCCGGGTTGATGATGAGCGGCACGGTGGCGCCGAAGAGCACGACGAACGGCGCGATTGCCCAGTTGATGTGCTCCCCAAAGAGGTTGAGGACGCGCCAGGCGCGCGACGAGAACGGGATCTCGCGATGCGCGATCGCGTTCTGCACCACGAACGGCAGATCCGTGACGCCCCACGCCCAGCGGCGCGCCTGGAGGTACTGGCTGGCGAGGGAGCGCCAGTAGGTCTTGGCGCGGACCGCATCGCCGTAGATCGGGATGAAGAGGGGCACCGCCCGGAAGCGATCACCGTATGTGAAGTAGCTCTTCCAGTAGAAGCGGCTGTCCTCGGGGATCGCGTCGGTCGCCCAATAACCGACCTCGTGGACCAGGTTGAGGGTCGTGGAGTAGCTGCCGAAGCTCTGCAGCTTCTCCGGGAGGACGCTGCGCCACATCTGCAGCGCGGTCAGGACCGCGGCGAAGAGGCGCGTGAGGAGCGGTGCCTCCCACACGTTGTTGTGGAAGTACGGGATGGGCTGGTAGAGCTGCGTATCCCGGTTCGCGTCGGTCGCGTGCGTCCACGCAAGGTAGTTGAAGTACTGCGGGTGGACCCGGTAGTCGGCGTCGAGATCGGTCACCAGCAGCAGCTTGGGATCCATCCCGCGCTCGCGGACCAGGAGGCGGTAGAGCCAGCGGCCGCCGAAGGCCATGGCGCTGCTCTTGCCGACCACGATCCCCGGCTCCAACGGGTCGAGGATGTGCAGGAAGTCAGCAAAGCCGATCCCGAACTCGTCGCGCAGGGTCTCCACGTTCGCGATCCCGGCAGCATCGGTCTCGCGGGTGATGATCGCGCAGATCTTCCGCTCGCCCGGCCATTGCGCCTCGGCGAGCGCCCGAACGGTCTGGCGCAGAGTCTCCAGCGGCTCGGTGTAGGTCGGGATCAGGGCCAGGTGCGTGTACGAGCGCCAGTCGGGCAGGGCAGGGTCGGCGAGCGACTCCATCTTGGCCTGCCAATCGGTGCGGAGCACACGGCGGATGCGCCGATAGGCGACGATCACCGCCCCGGAGAACCAGACGGCGCGGCACAGCCAGTAGAAGTCGAAGCTGAGCACAAAGTAGGCGACCAGCTCCGGGTAGCTGAAGCTGAGCCATATCGGGCCGATGATCACTGCCCAGCTGACCGTCCCCGGCACCATCTCCAGCAACCGCTGCAGCCACAGGTAGCGATCTTCGGTTCGCGCCTCGGACATGGCCCCTCGTCTGGCTCGCGGTCGCCGCCACGGTGGCCCGCGAAGCGGTCGCTAGTAGACCGGCGTGAGCCAGTCGCGGTAAGCGTCGGAGCGACCGCGCACCGCGTCGAAGTACAGGTTGTGCAGGCGGCGCGTGATCGGTCCGACCTTGCCGCTGCCGATGGCCCTCCGATCGACCTCGACCACCGGTGCCAGCTGGGCGCCCGTGCCGCACAAGAAGACCTCGTCGGCCATGTACAGCTCGGTGCGGTCGATGCTGCGCTCCTTGACC
>JBDTYC010000165.1:0-3257 GCA_040005815.1 Chloroflexota bacterium | reverse complement strand
GATCATCAGCTCGACGCCGCCCAGCCAGACTGCGGCATCTTCGGCCAACGCCTCGTCGAGCGTGCCGCGCTCGACCTGCTCCGGGAGGTCGCCCTCCTCACCGGCCGCCAGCTTCAGCGCCTCCGCACGCGAGAACGAGAGCGCGAACCGCTCCGCAAGCCCCTTCGTGAAGGCCCGCCCGCCGAGTGCGAGCATCTTCGTGCCGGCGATCCCGCCGTGGCGCACGAGCGCAACGTCCGTCGTGCCCCCACCGATGTCGACGAAGACCGCCCCCGCGTCGCCAAGCTCACCAGGGTCGAGACAGGTGGCCACCGCATACGGCTCGGCGATGACGCCGAGCAGCTGCAGGCCGAGCTGGCTCGCCACCGACTGCAGGGCGCCAAGGTGGATCATCGGCGCAAATGCGTTGAAGACCGCCAGCTCGAGCTGCGCCCCGGTGAAGCCGATGGGATTGCTGACCGGGTAGCCGTCGATCTTGAGCTCGACCACGGCGGCGTGGACCAGCCGCACGTCGAGCCGCTCCACGCCGCTCTCCCAAGCGATCCGGCGCTCGGCGTCGGCGAGCGCTTCGATCTGCACCTGCTCGACGATGCGCTGCAGCTCCTCCTCGGTCATCGGCGTGTGGGCGTTCTCGCGACGCACCGCACCGATCGAGGTCGTCCCCTTGACCAGCTCCCCGGCGATGCCGATCACCGCCGATGTCGCCTGCAGGCCGGCCATCTCCCTCGCCTCACCAAGGGCGCGGGAGCAGTTGGCGACGACCGCATCGATGTCGCTGACCGTGCCCGACTGCATATGAGTCAAGCCCTGGCGCTGCCTGCCGGAGCCACGCACCGAGCCGACCAGGCGCCCCTCCTCGTCCGGCGTGATGGCCACCACCAGGGCCTTCGCGAACTCCGTCCCGACGTCGAGGGCGATGAGCGCCGGCGGTCCGCTGCTCGCGCGCCCGGCGCTGCGGGTCAGACGTTCGACGAGGCTCCGCAGCCGATCCTGCACCGTCAGCCGTTCTCGATGCGCTGGAGTGCCTCGAGCGCGAGCCGAGCCCCTTCGCGCAGCGCCCGGTCAAGGCCGTCGAGGTCCTTGCCGCCGGCCTGCGCCAGCTCGGCGCGACCGCCTCCCCCGCCCCCGATCAGCGGCGCTACCTCACGGACGATCGCCGCGGCATCGAATCCCTCGCCGACCAGGTCGCGACTGGCGGCGACGAGGATGGCTGGCCCTCCGTGCTCGCCGGCGATCACGGCGACGAATCGTCCCGTGGCGGCGCGCAGGTCATCGGCCAGCGTTCGCAGGGCCGCGCCATCGGCTTCGGCGTAGCGATCGACGACAACCCTGGCCTCCCCGGCCAGCTGTCCGCCGGCCAGAGCTGCGGCCGCATCGAGCCGAGCTGCGCCAGCCTTGGCCCCGCCCTTCTCCGCGTCGCGAAGGCGTGCCTGAAGCACCGCGATCCGCGCCGGGACCTGGTCCTCCGGGGCGCCGAGCAGCTGCGCAGCTGCGTGCAGCGACTCGAGTCCCCTGGCGACGAGGTCATCCGCAGCCGCGCCGCTGACCGCCTCGATCCGTCGCAGCCCGGTGCCGATGCTCCCTTCGCTCGTGATCCGGAATGAGCCGATCTGACCGGTGGCCGCCACGTGCGTGCCACCGCACAGCTCGGCGCTGTACCCGTCCACCCGCATCACCCTGACCCGCTCGGGGGCGTACTTCTCGCCGAAGAACATGTCGGCGCCGATCGCCTGCGCCTCGGCCAGGGACATCTCGGTTGGCGTCACCGATGCGTTGCGCCGGATCTGGGCGTTGACTCGTCGCTCGACGTCCCGCAGGGCGTCACGCGGCGTAGCCGAATCCGCCGGGAAGTCGAAGCGCAGCCCATCGTGGCCGACCCAGCTGCCAGCTTGCTTTGCCTGCTCGCCGAGCACGTCGCGCAGGGCGCGGTGCAGCAGGTGGGTTGCGGTGTGGTTGCGCGCCGCACCCCACCGCCGCTCCTCGTCCACGCTTGCCGTGACGGAATCGCCCGCGGCGAGCTCGCCTTCGAGGTGCCCGACGTGCACGATCGCGTCGCCTACACGCTGCGTGTCCTCGACCACCAGCCGGCCCCGCTCGCCGCGCAG
Organism: Chloroflexota bacterium; assembly: GCA_040005815.1. GTDB lineage: Bacteria > Chloroflexota > Limnocylindria > QHBO01 > QHBO01 > CF-167. Next base: position 1,152 of record JBDTYC010000165.1, on the reverse strand, counting down.
CTCCCCCCGGTCGCCGATCTGGCCGCCGCCCTCGGCGTAGAACGACGTGCGGTCGAGCACGATCTGGGTCGTCCCGTCGGCCACGGCTACAGCAAGGACCGCCAGGCCCTCTGCCGCAGTCTCGTTCGGATAGCCGACGAACTCACTGCTCAGTCCCTCGACGCCGGGTAGTGGCGCGAACTTGCCGGCGCGCGTGCCGCGCGACCGTTCGCGCTGCTCGGCCATCGCTGCTTCGAATCCCGCTCGGTCAACCTCGACCCCGCGCTCCGCGGCGATCTCGACGGTCAGGTCGATCGGAAAGCCAAAGGTGTCGTGCAGCCGGAACGCCTCGTCGCCCGAGATCGAGCCGTCCGCACCTGCCGCGTCCACCAGCGTCGCCAGCCGCTCGCTCCCCGCCTCCAGGGTTCGGCCGAACTTGCGCTCCTCCACGTCCACCGCGGCCAGGATCTCGTCCCGCCGCTCGACGAGATATGGATAGGCGCCCCCCATCACTTCGATGACCGACCCGCAGGTCTCAACAAGGACGGGCTGGCGGATCCCCATCAGCCGCAGGTGCCGGACCGCGCGACGCATGATCCGCCGCAGGACATAGCCGGGGCCCTCGTTCGACGGTTTGAGCCCCTCACCGATGAGGAAGGTCATCGCCCGACTGTGGTCGGCCACGACCTGGTAGCTGAAGCGCTCGCCCTCGACCTCCTGCGGGTCGTGGCCGAGATGCGCGGCCAGCCGGTCGATGATCGGCGTGAAGAGATCGGTCCGGTAGTTGCTGTCGACCCCCTGGACCGCGCTCGCCATCCGTTCCAGCCCCAGCCCGGTGTCGACGCTGGGGAACGGCAGCGGAGTCAGCGTGCCGTCAGCCGCTCGGTCGAACTGCATGAAGACGAGGTTCCAGACCTCGAGCCAGCGCGGGCAGGTCTCGGAGTGATCGGGGACGCACTCCGGCCCTTCGGAGAACTCCACGCCGCGGTCGTACAGAAGCTCGCTGCATGGGCCGCAGGGTCCGGTCTCGCCCATCGACCAGAAGTTGTGGTCGTCGCCGACCGCGATGTTGCCCCAGGTTGCCATCCGCTCCGGAGGGAGGCCGACCTCGTCACGCCAGATGCGGCGCGCCTCCTCGTCGTCCAGGTAGGTCGTGGCGCCGATGCGCTCGCC
>JBDTYC010000164.1:0-3326 GCA_040005815.1 Chloroflexota bacterium | reverse complement strand
CAGCTCGGGCAGCGCTGCGGCTCGTTGACGAGCCCCTTCTCGGCGTAGAACTGCTGCTCGCCCGCGGAGAAGACAAAGTCCATCCCGCAGTCACGGCAGCTGATCGTCTTGTCGGCGTACACCTGGCCCTGTCCTCCTGCGACATCCGCCCGGGCCGATCTGGACGGTGCTGTTCCTCTGGCCTGGGATGACCGGCGGCGCGGCGCTGGATCTGTCGGACTCGGGTAGAGCAGTGGACCGGACGTTGCGCGGCCGACTATACACAGGCCCTCCGAGCCTGCCTAGAGTGCAAACGGAGGCTAGTAGGTCGGAGCCTCGACGTCGTCGCGGGTCATCGTATAGAAGCGCGTGTTCGCCTTGCGGAACTGGAGGGGCACCTCGCCGATCGGCCCGTTGCGGTGCTTGGCCACCTTGGCCTTGATCAGCTCCACGTCCGCATCCGCGTTCGGCTCGCCGTCGCGATACAGGAAGATCACCACGTCCGCGTCCTGCTCGATCGAGCCGGACTCGCGCAGGTCCGAGAGGCGCGGCTCGGCTGACCCGCGCTGCTCGACGCCACGTGACAGCTGGGAGAGAGCGATCACCGGCACCTTGAGCTCGCGGGAGAGCTGCTTCAGGCCACGGCTGATCTCGCTCACCTCCTGGACCCGGTTCGGCTCGCGCTGCGAGAGGCTCCCCTGCATCAGCTGCAGGTAGTCGACGATCAGCAGGTCGAGCCCGCGCTGCTCCGCCTCGAGGCGGCGGGCCTTGGTGCGCAGCTCCAGCACCGTGAGGACAGGGGAGTCATCGATCCACATCGGCGCCGAGTGCATCGCGTTCATGACCTGGGCAATTTTCGTCCAGTCGGTCTCGTCCACGAAGCCGCTCTGCAGGGGTCGCGGGTTGATACCGGACTCCGCCGAGAGGAGGCGCAGGGCGAGCTGCTCCTTGCTCATCTCAAGCGAAAAGACGCCGACCTTCTTCCCCTCGTGGACGGCCGCGTGCTGGGCGATATTGAGCGCCATGCTCGTCTTCCCGACGCTTGGCCGCGCCGCGAGGATGATCAGGTCGGACGGCTGGAAGCCGCCAAGCAACGCATCCAGCTGCGAAAGCCCGCTCGGGATCCCCAAAATCTGGCCCCGATGCTCGTGTAGGTACTCGAGCCGGTCGTAGGCCTGGCCGAGCAGCGTAGCCAGCGACTCGAATCCGCCGACCGTGCGGCGCTGGCTGATCTCGAAGAGGATCCCCTCGGCCCGGTCGATGGCGGCCTCGGCGTCGTTGGCCTCCTCGTAGCCGACCGCCGCGATCTTGCCGGCGGCGCCGATCAGATTGCGGAGGACCGCCTTTCGCTCGACGATCCGCCCGTAGTGCTCGACGTGGACCGCCGTCGGCACCATGTTCATGAGGCTGGCGAGGTACGCGGCCCCGCCGATCGGCTCCAGCCGATCACGCCGTGCCAGCTCGTCGCCGAGCGTGACCAGATCGATCGGTTCGCGCTGGCCGTGCAGGCCCAGCATCGCCTCGTAGATGTCTGAGTGCTGCTGGCGGTAGAAGTCAGGCGGGTGCAGGAAGTCCGCGACTTTGAGGATCGCCTCCGGGTCGATCAGGATCGAGCCGAGGACGCTTTGCTCGGCCTCGACCGCCTGGGGGGCCAGCTTGTCGATGCTCATGGAGGTACCGATGGTGCCCGAGCAGCGGGATGCTGCATACCGGCAAGGGAGGCCTCAGCTGTCGATATCTGGACCGGGTTTGTGGACAACCGGATTCCTGTGGAAAAGCGTTCGGCAGGTCCGATCATGCCCCCAAGTCTGGCGGAGTCCACGACAGCTCAGGTGTCACGACCGCTCCCGGCGCCGTCGCGCTAGCGGCCCCAGCCCTCGTACGGGGCCACTCTGCCCGCCGCCTGGTTCCAGGTATCGCGCTGCTCGACCACCAGTCCAGCCGCGTCGAAGCGCAGGGTCGAGGTGCCGACAAGGGTCGTCTCAGCGCCACCTTCGATGAGGGTCGCCCACCATTCGATCGACGCGTGGTCGCCACCCATTACCGGCGTGCCGACCCATGCCTCGAGCTCGTCCTCCTCCGCGAAGGCGCGGACGAGGTAGTCGCGCAGCTGTGCCGCGTTACGAAACGGCGGCCGGAACGGTTCGCTGGCGTAGACGACCTCGGGGTGGTACAGCGCCAGCAGCGCCTCGAGATTCCGAGTGGGCCACTCCCGCAGCCACGTATCGGCCCAGCGTCGCGCTGCCGCAACCGAATCCACGGCTCAGGCCTGGAGCGGCACGACGCTGACGGTCATCTCCGCCGAGACGCCCGGCATGACGTGGACGTCGACCTTGAAGTCGCCGAGCGTCTTGATCGGCTGGCGCAGGTGGATGTTGTGCCGATCGATCTCGATCCCCTCGGCGGCGATCAGCTCCGCGATCTCGCGGTTGGTGACCGATCCGAAGAGGCGATTCTTCTCGCCCGCCTTGACCGGGACCTGAAGGTTCAGCGCGCTCAGGCGCTCCGCGGTGGCCTCGGCCTCGGACCGCAGCCCCTGCTCGCGCGCCTCTCGCTCGCCTCGATGACGCTCCCAGTTGGCGAGGGCGCCAGCATCGGCCAGCGCGGCGGCGCCGGTCGGGAAGAGGAGGTTGCGCGCGTAGCCGTTCTTGACCTCCTTCACGTCACCGGCGTGTCCGAGGCCCTTCACGTCGCGCTTGAGGATCACCTTCATGCAGTCGGTCCCTTCCCGTCGTTCAGTTGAGCGTCGGCTCGCTGCGTCCGCCGGCGACCTGGAGCTCCCAGGCGTCGTCGTCCGCACCGGCTGGTTGGGTCGTGGCTTCCGTCTCCGCCGCGTTGCCGCCGCGCGTCATCCGAAGTCGGGCGAGTAGCCCTTTCACCGCACGTGGATCGCGCAGGTCGCCGTAGCGCTCGAGCAGGTCGGGGAGGCTGTCGCGGATCTCGTCGTACCGGTGCCCCATCAGCGAGCGCAGCTTGGCAAGGTCCTTGTCCAGGTCCGCCGTACCGTTCTTGGCGCGCTCGAGGTGATCCTTTCGCACCTCGGCCGGTGCGTTTTCGATGAAGAGGTCCAGGACCAGCAACAGGACGGTCAGGTCATCGGCCTGGCCCAGGATTGGGATGGCATCCGGGATCAGGTCGAATGGCATCACGAGGTAGACCAGCGCGGCTGCCAGCAGGCCCTTGAGGGGAAGCGGCGTGCGCGGGTCGCGAACGAGGCCCCATATGACGCGCGCGTACATCGGGAGCTTCCAGATCAGGCGTGCCATGCGCGCATAGCGCAGTTGGCCGGATAGCTTCACTTGGGATTCTCCGGTTCCTGTCGGGTGGGCTCCGATGGTATCAGAGCC
>JBDTYC010000163.1:0-3334 GCA_040005815.1 Chloroflexota bacterium | reverse complement strand
GACCACAACTGCTTCGCATGCGGCGGTACGAACCCGATCGGGATGCACCTGGCGATCGAGCTTGGGGAGGGCACGGCGAGCACGACCTGGCTCCCGGGCCCCAATTTCGTCGGCTGGGAGGAGAAGGTGCACGGCGGCCTCCTTGCCACGCTCCTCGACGAGGTGATGGCGTGGGCGCCATCGAGCTTCGACTCGTGGGCGGTGACCGCCGAGATGTCGATCCGGTACCGCTCGCCCGCCGACCCCGGCGAGGTGCTCACGGCGCGCGGGTGGGTGACGGAGCGGCGGCGGCGCATCTACCAGGTCCGTGGGGAGGTGCGGGGCGCCGATGGTCGCCTCATCGCGGAGGCACACGGCAAGTTCCTCGGAGCCAGCCCCTCGGTGAAGGCCGAGCTCAAGGCCAGGTACGGCATGCCGGCCGAGATGACGGTCGCAGGCGCCCACGAATGACGCTAGCGACAAACGCGACACGGATGCAGGAGTAGGCGAAGGACCGATGGATTCCGAACGGATCGACTCTGTGCGACGCGTCTCGATCGAGGACGAGATGCGCTCCGCGTACATCGACTACGCGATGAGCGTCATCGTGGCGAGGGCCCTCCCCGACGTCCGCGACGGCCTCAAGCCGGTGCACCGCCGAATCCTGTACACGATGCACGAGATGGGCCTGCGCTCCACATCGTCGTACCGGAAATGCGCCGGCGTGGTCGGCGACGCGCTCGCCAAGTACCACCCGCACGGCGACGTGGCCCTGTACGACGCGCTCGTTCGCATGGCTCAGGACTTCAGCCTCCGCTACCCGCTGGTCGACGGGCAGGGCAACTTCGGCTCAATCGATGGGGATCCTGCGGCGGCGTATCGATACACGGAGGCTCGACTGACCTCGATCAGCGACGAGATGCTGGCCGACATCGAGAAGGAGACCGTCGACTTCGTCGACAACTACGACGGCCGGCTGCGGGAGCCCACCGTGCTCCCGGCGCGACTGCCGAACCTCCTCATCAACGGCAGCTCCGGAATCGCAGTCGGGATGGCCACGAACATTCCGCCGCACAACCTGACCGAGATCTGCCGGGCTGTGGTCGCGCTCATCGACAACCCGGACATGACGGTTGATGGTCTGTGCGAGATCGTCCACGGGCCGGACTTTCCGACCGGCGGCACAATCTTCCGCTTCGAGGACCAGCGCAACACCCTCACCGGCGAGAAGGAGCGGGTCGACGTGATCCGCCACATGTACGCCACCGGACGCGGCCGAGTCGTGATCCGCGGCCAGGTCGCCTTCGAGGAGGATGCGCGTGGCCGCATCTCGGTCGTCATCACCGAGCTGCCGTACCAGGTCAACAAGACGACGCTCATCGAGAAGATGGCCGAGCTGGTCCGCGGCAAGCGGATCACCGATGTAAGCGACATTCGCGACGAAAGCGACAGGACCGGCATGCGGATTGTTGTCGAGATCAAGCGCGACGGCTCGCCGCACACCGTCATGCAGCAACTGTTCAAGCACACTGCGCTCCAGACCAGCTTCAGCGCCAACGTCCTGGCCCTGGTCGACGGACAGCCGCAGACGCTTGGTCTGAAGCGGATGCTCGAGCACTACATCGCGTACCGGAAGGTGATCATCCGGCGGCGCACCGAGTTCGACCTGGCCCGTGCCCGCGAGCGCGCGCACATCCTCGAAGGCCTGAAGATCGCGCTCGACAACCTCGACGAGGTGATCAAGACGATCCGTGCCTCGGCCGACACCGATGCGGCCCGTGAGGCGCTCGTCAAGCGCTTCCAGCTCAGCGAGGCGCAGGCAAACGCGATTCTGGAGATGCAGCTGCGGCGGCTGGCCGCCCTCGAGCGGAAGAAGATCGAGGACGAGTACGAAGGCATCATCCGTCTCATCGCCGAGCTCGAGGACCTTCTCGCCAACCCGCGCAAGGTGCTTACCGTCATTCGCGACGAGCTCGAGGAGCTCATCCGCAAGTACGGGGACGATCGCAAGACCCGGATCGAGTCGGATGCCAACCGAGAGCTCACCGCCGAAGACCTGGTCGCGGCCGAGGACGTCGTCGTCACGCTTTCGCAGCGCGGCTACATCAAGCGCCAGCAGATCGGCACCTTCCGCTCCCAGCGGCGGGGCGGCAAGGGGAAGCTGGCCATGATCACGCGGGAGGAGGACGCGGTCCGGCACCTGATGGTGGCGAACACCCACGACAACATCCTCTTCTTCACGAACCGCGGTCGCGTCTTCATCACCAAGGTGCACACCCTCCCGGAGGCGAGCCGCCAGGCCAAGGGGCTGCCGATCATCAATTTGCCCGGGGTGATGGTTGACCAAGGCGAGTACGTCAGCGCGATCATCACCATCCCGCTGTTTGAGGCCGATCACTACATGGCGATGGCCACACGGGGCGGGATGATCAAGAAGACATCGCTCGCCGAGTACGCCAAGATCCGGAGCAACGGGCTGATCGCGATCAGCCTGGTCGAGGGCGACGAGCTGCGCTGGGTCGGCCTCACCGACGGCCACAACGACATCATCCTCGCCACGAAGAACGGGCAGGCTGCCCGCTTCCACGAGACCGAGGTGAGGCCGATGGGCCGCGACACCCGCGGCGTGACCGGCATCCGGCTCCGCGGAGACGACGAGGTGATCGGCATGGAAGTGGTAGCCCCATCGGCCGAGCTCCTGGTGGTCACCGAGCAGGGCTACGGCAAGCGGACAGTGCTCGAAGACTTCCCGGTCAAGCACCGAGCCACCGGTGGCGTCATCGCCAACTCGCTCAACGCGGAGACGGGGAGGGTCGCCGCGGTGCGCGTCGTTGGCCGCGAGGACGAGGAGCTGATGCTCATCACCGAGGAGGGGACGATCCTGCGCACGGAGGTGAGCAGCGTGAACCGCTATCGCCGCGCGTCGCGGGGCGTGACGGTCATGAAGCCCGGCGAGGGCGACCGCATCGTCTCGATCGCCGTCTTCGTCGACGATCGGCCACCGGCACCCGACGAGGACGCCGAAACCGAGGGCTGAGGCGGGCCGGCGAGCGGCTAGAATCGGCCCCGGGAGACCAACCGCACCGGAGACCCGCGTGTACGCCGACGAGTTCAGCATCTACGCCGGCAACGCCAATCGGCCGCTCGCCGAGCAGATCTGCCGCTATCTGCGCACCGAGCTGGGCAAGGCCGAGGTCTTCAAGTTCGCGAACGACAACATCTTCGTGCGAGTCATGGAGAACGTCCGCGAGCAGGACGTCTTCCTGGTGCAGCCCACCTCCCGCCCGGTCAACGACTCGGTCATGGAGCTGCTGATCATGATCGACGCCTTCAAGCGGGCCAGCGCCGGGCGCAT
>JBDTYC010000162.1:0-3471 GCA_040005815.1 Chloroflexota bacterium | reverse complement strand
AGAACTCCGCCGCCTTGTCGGCGTCGCGGACCCAGAGGACGGCGTGGTTGAGGCGCGTGATGTTGAACACCGGTGGGACCTGCTGGTTGCTGATGCAACTAATGGTAGCACCCGATCCGCATCGGTCCGGCTGGTGGTTTGGGCCCTAGAATGGGCGCACCGTGTACTACCTGCAGCGTGGCCAGGTGCCGCACAAGCGCCATACCCAGTTCCGCAAGCCGGACGGTGGCCTGTACGCGGAAGAGCTGTTCGGGGTCGAGGGCTTCTCGGGCAAGGCGAGCCTCCTCTACCACCACACGCCGCCAACCCAGACGCACAAGATCGAGAAGCTCCGGGACGTCGCGCTGGAACCATGGACCGATGACGAGGCCGGCCCCCACCGCCACCACCTGGTGAACTCCGCGGGCCTTCAGCCCGCCGGCGACGCCGTCACCGGCCGCGTGCCGCTCTTCTACAACTCCGACGTCATCTTCGGGGTCGTCCGCCCCGCCTCGCCGATGGAGCACTTCTATCGCAACGGCGAGATGGACGAGATGTTCTATGTGCACGAGGGGAGCGGGATGCTGGAGACGGTCTTCGGGCCGATCGAATACGGGCCTGGCGACTACCTCGTCATCCCCATTGGCACTACCTACCGCGTTATCCCCGGCGGGGATGAGCAGCGGATGCTGTGGCTGGAATGCCCGTCGCACATCGAGCCGCCGAAGCGCTACCGCAACGAATACGGGCAGATGCTCGAGCACGCGCCGTACTGCGAGCGCGACATCCGGCCACCGGCCGAGATGGAGGCCAGCCACGAGACCGGCGACTTCGTGGTCGAGGTCAAGAAGGGCGGCCGCGTGACGGCCTACCACTATGCGTTTCACCCGTTCGACCTGGTCGGCTGGGACGGATACCTCTACCCCTACGCCTTCAACATCGCGGACTTCGAACCGATCACCGGGCGCGTCCACCAGCCGCCACCGGTGCACCTGACCTTCCAGCCTCGCAACTTCGTGGTGTGCTCGTTCGTCCCCCGCAAGTTCGACTATCACCCCCTCGCCATCCCGGCGCCGTACAACCACTCCAACATCAACAGCGACGAGGTCATCTACTACGTTGCTGGCAACTTCATGAGCCGCCGAGGAGTCGAGGTCAGCTCATTCACCGTCCACCCGGCCGGGATCCCGCACGGCCCGCATCCTGGGACGGTCGAGGCGAGCATCGGCAAGGAGGCGACCGAGGAGCTGGCCGTCATGATCGACACGTTCCACCCGCTGCGCCTCACTCGGCAGGCAGGCGAGCTGGACGACCCGCGCTATCCCTTCTCGTGGCTGCCCCCGACTGATGCGGACGCCGCCGCTCACGCCGCCGAGCTGGCCGATCGGGGCCCCGAAGCCTTCCCGGACTGACCGGAGACCAATGCGCCTCGGCACTGAGTTCCGCACGAACCTCGACCCCGCTCGCGCCTTCGCCTACCTGTCGGACTTCGGCAGCATCGAGGAGTGGGACCCATTCATCCAGCGCGCGGAGCGGCTCGACCCCGGCCCGCCGCGGATCGGCTCGCGCTACCACCTCGAAGGGCGATTGCTCGGGCGGTCGGTCGGGCTCGACTACCAGATCACAGAGATCGACCCGATGGCCCGCCGGGTGAAGTTGGTCGGCAGTGGGGGCCGGGCCTACGACGGATGGGACGAGATCACCATCACGCCCGCAGACGGCGGTTCGACGGTCCGCTACGACGCGGAGGTACGGCTCCACGGCGGGGCGCGGCTCCTCGTGCTCCTCGCGCCGGTCGGGATGATCCTCGGCGGCGGAAGAGCGTTGGCCGGGATGCGGCGACGGCTCGACGAGATGGCATCGGCGCCAGCGGCGTGATCCTCTACTTCCTGCGGCATGGCGATGCCGGCCCGTATCGCGGCGCGGACGATGACGCCTCTCGGGGGTTGACCGGGGCTGGGGTCGACGCGCTGCAGTCCGCCGTCGCCCTCTGGCGCAGCCTGAACCTTCGCCCGGACGTCGTACTGGCGTCACCCCTGGCCAGGGCACGTCAGACCGCCGACCTCTTCGTGGCGGGGATGAGCTTCCCCGACCCGCCGACCGTTGACGATCGGCTGAGCCCCGGCGCCGGGTGGGGCGATCTCGCGCGGGCGATGGCCGCGCACCCGGACGCGCGCCGGGTCATGTTCGTGGGCCATGAGCCGGACCTGTCAGCCGCGGTCTGCCTGCTGACTGGAGCGGCCTCCGTGCGGCTCCGACCCGGTGGCGTCGCATGCGTCGAGTTCCCGGGGATCCCGGAGCCGGGCGCCGGCGAGCTCGCCTGGCTGCTGGACCCTGACGCGTACGGCGGCGCGGCCCCGGCCGGCACGCAGGTCACCCGGATTGCGGCCTACGCCCTGTGCGTCGACGAGGGGGAGCGCATCCTCTTGGCCCGACTCACCTACCCCGAGATCAAGGCCGGGTGGTGGACCCTCCCCGGTGGCGGGCTCGACTTCGGAGAGACCCCCAGCCAGGCCGTCTTGCGAGAGCTGACCGAGGAGACCGGGCTGACCGGCGAGATCGAATCGCTGGCCGGCGCGGAATCGTGGGTGCGCCGCGGACCCGTGTTGGGCGGCATCGCCGACGACTTCCACGCGATCCAGATCATCTATCGCGTTGGCATCATTGGCGGCAGCCTCACCAACGAGCTGGACGGCTCGACCGATGAAGCCGCGTGGTTCACCCGCGCGGGGCTGGCGCAGGTCCAGGTGGTTGAGCTCGTGGAAGCGGGGCTCCGCCTCCTCGACGCCGTCTAGGCATCCACGAATCTCACGCCGTGCGCCGTCGCGCCGTTTCATATCGCGAACCTGCATCGAGACTGATTGAATGGCCATCTCCGTCCCCACCGCTCGCAACCGCCCGGTCATCGCGGTCCACACCACCGGCATCTTCTGTCGCGACGGCTGCCCCGCGCCGGCACCCAAGGCCGGCAATGCAATGCGCCTGCCGTCCGCCGGCATGGCGCTCTTCTCCGGCTACCGCCCCTGCATCCGATGCAAGCCACTGGAGGTGCCCGGCGTCGAGGTGACTGACGCTGAGCTGGGGCGCGCCACGTTCCTGCGACCGATCCTGGCCGCGGCTCGCCGCACGCGGCGCCGTCGTTCGGGGGCAAGCGCGATCGTCACGACCCTGATCGAGACGCCGCTCGGCCCGATGCTGGCCGGCGCGATCGACAACGGTGTATGCCTCGCCGAGTTCGCCGATCGGCGGATGCTGCCGACTCAGCTCGAGACCCTGCGACATCGCCTGCGGCGACCGATCGTCGCAGGCAGCCACCCGCAGCTCGACCAGCTGCGCACACAGCTCACCGCGTATTTCGCGGGGGAGCGACTTGCCTTCGACCTGACTCTCGTCGCGCCTGGCAGCGCGTTCCAGGAGCGAACCTGGGCCGAGCTGCGCGCCCTTGGGCCAGGCACGACGGTCAGCTACGAGGAGCTCGCCGAGCGGGCCGGC
>JBDTYC010000161.1:0-3484 GCA_040005815.1 Chloroflexota bacterium | reverse complement strand
CGCCGCCGTCCGCGCTCACGCTCATCGCGATGTCGACGTGCGTGCATTCGAGCGTCACCAGCGTCAGGTGCGTCGGTCCGGCGGCTTGGCGCACGCGTACCGAACCGTGAAGCTCTGCACGGTCTGTGGTGTCGTCACCAGCCGCGCGGATAGTCGCTGCACCGAGCACGCTCGCCAGTCGAACCGCAGCCGGCACAACGCCCTGTACAGCACACGTGCGTGGCAGCGTCTCAGTGCCCGCGTTCTCCGCGTCTGGCGCGGCGAGCACGGGGATTGGTGTCCTGGTTACGAGCGCGCCGCCCACCACGCGAGTGACCTGACCGTTGATCACGTCGTGCCGCTCGCCGCAGGTGGAGCGGAGCGCGTTGCCAAGCTGCACACCGACCCATGTGCAGGCTGGGGCTCGAAAGCCCGCATTGCCGCGACCACAGGCAGCCCGACCGGCCGGGCCCGTGCGGACCTCCTCAGCGAAAGCTGACATCTATGGCGGGCTGGGGGCATTCGCTAACTGGGGGATGCCCGGGGTCGACAGGAGCCGCGCGGGCGAGTAGCCGAGCCGACCCCTGGACCATTGGTTGATCGCGCTACTCACGCCGCACCGCTCCCGCCAGCGTGCCGCGTCCGCGGCCTGCCCGGAGCGCGCGGACGCTGCACCAGACGAGCGGCACCTGGGCAAGCGCATAGAGTGCGTGGGCCGCGTAGTGGCCCACGCTCTGGTCCGGGACAAACGGGAACAACTCGATCGGCAGGACACTCAGGACCCCGCCAACGACGAGGTTTAGCAGGCCCCATCCGAGCAGCGCCGCCTGGACGATCCGACTCTGGGGCCGCCGCGCGTAGGCGACGGCGAGGAGGACGGAGACAGCGCCGGGTCCGAGCGTCTCCGGATCGAGGAGGACGGCCGCCGGAAGCGACAGCGCGTTGTGAACGACTTCGCCAAGCCAGGACGCTGCGATCGCTCCGGTCATCGCCTGGACCGATGGACCTGACGGCCGGCCAGCGCCCGTCATGCTGATGTTCCTGAGGCGTCGACGTTCGCCGCCGAACCGATCTTTCGGCGCATCAGATAGGCGGCCCACCCCCGCGGCCATGTCGGCAGGTCGCTCTCGGCAGCCACCCGCTCGACCTCGAAGAAGCGGCCGAACCGACGTTCAGCCTCGCCCGGCGCGAGGGCGAGGTTGCCGAAGGGCAGGATCGACGTCACGATCCGCTCCCACCGGCGGAGATCCCACTCGAAGCACCACAGCAGGAACTGCGACTCCGGTGCGGCTAGCGGGAGCACCTCGCGGATGTACGCGTCCCGGTGTCGGCCGCCGAGATCGTCGAGCGTGCCGTAATCGACGAGGAGGTCGAATTGGCCGTTCACATGCCGGAGCTCTGTGAGGTCGTCGACGAGGAACTCGACCTCCGCCCCGGCCGTGCGGGCCTTGCGGCGTGCCTTCGCGATGGCCGATGGGGCGAAGTCGAGCGCGGTCACCGTGAACCCGTGCTGCGCGAGGAAGATCGCGTTGTCGCCCTCCCCGCAACCGAGGTCGAGGGCTCGGCCGGGGGTCAATCTGCCGGACGAGACGAGTTCAACGAGCTCCGAGCGCGGCCCCCCCACCCACGGCGGATTCCCGAAGCGGTACCAGGCGTCGTAGAACAGCTTCATCGCGACCTCGTCCAGCGATCCGCTCGGGGCTCGCTGGTGAGGGTCCGGTTGTCAGCGACCGGCGGGAGCAAGCGACGGCTCGGCGGCAACGTCCAACGATGGCCCGCGCCACAGCCGGACGCCAACAGCGAGCGTCCAGAGGGTGAGCAGGATGGACGAAGCGAGAAAGATTGTCTCGGCGGCCTGTACCTGTCCGTTGGCGGCGATCTGGAGGAGGGCTGCGCTCGCCGACCCTGCGGCGCCGACCAGCGCGACCCAGCCGAACCAGGCGGGAAACTGCCGGCTGGCGAGGATGGCGCCACCGAAGCAGGCGAATGTCGCGCCGAAGAACACGAGCATCCCGATGCTCCAGAGGCCGAACTGGGCATCGTTGGCGGCGATCGCGATGCGCAGCGCGGTGGCCGCCTCCGACGCTGGAGCTTCGGCCAGAGCGACCGCCAGCGCCTTCCGGCCGAACCCATCGAGCGCCGTACTCACGGTGACCACGGTGCCTCCGATCAGGGCGGTCGCGAGACCCAATCGGGCGAGTGGCTCGGCGGACGACTCCCTGAATTCCTCGGCCAATCCGACCAGACCGCCGATGATCAGCAGGATGGCCACGATGATCGCCAGGTGGATCGCCACCCAGGCGCCGTTCTGGGCGATCGCCTGGACAGTCGCTGCCGGGTCGGGGGAGGCCGTGTGGGGGTGCAGGGCATTCCCGATGGTGCCGAGCACGGCGCCGGCGATCAACAGGGCACCGGAGATCCTCTGGCGCACAAGAGACCGCGATTGCTGTGCCATGATCTGCTCCGATATGCTTCGGATACCTAAGATTAGGCGACCTTACTATACTGGGCACGATGAACGCAAGACGGGCAATGCCCATCGGACAGCTCCTGGGGCGGATGCTGCGAACCTTCCGTCAGGATCTCTACCGCCGGGCGGAGAACGCGGGCGATCGCGACATCCGCGAAGCTCACCTGCAGGTGTTCGGCGCGATCGATTGGACGGGGACGCGTCTCACCGAGCTCGCGGTCCGGTCGAACATGACCCCTCCCTCCATGTCCGAACTCGTGGATGAGCTCCAGCAGCTCGGTTACCTGGAGCGCCTGCCCGATCCGACCGACGGACGGGCGAAGCTCATTCGCCCGACACGCCAAGGCAGGCGCGCGCTCGTCTACGCTCTCCGAGCCGTCGAGGACATCGAGCGCGAGTACGCCGACGCCGTAGGAGCGGACCGCTTCGAGGCCATGACGTCGACTTTGCAGGCATTGCTTGACGCCCGCCGCGACGGACCGGGCTCAGGCGAGACCGACGGTGCCGGACCGCTCGGTTCACGAGCAACGCGGAGCCGGAGGAAGGCGCGCGACTCATCCTGAGCGGCCCCTGGGTGTCTATCTGGGCCTTCGGGCAATCATCCTCGACAAGCGGGCCGCTCTTCGTGCCGGGTCCAGGAGCTCCCGAAATGCACTGAGACGTGGTCAGGAGCCCATCGACGGTGACGCCGCGAACGTGGGTTCGGCCGAACCTCCTGTTACAAAATCAGGTGCGTCGTAACAGGGGAGGAGTTCACGGTAGGCGAGCTTCTCCTCATCTAGGGCTCAAGCGATCTGAATTGGGCTCGCGAGCTGCGCCTTATGACGCCTGTTCTGCGCGTCCGCGGCGGCTGGCCTGGGCGAACAAGCCCCCCATGACCCGCAGTGTCGTCGGGAACGGGTGAATCGTGTCCGCCAAGACGTCGATCGGGATCCGCGCCTTGATGGCCAGGACCGCCTCGCCGATCGCCTCGGCCGCACCCGGTGCGGCGATGAATGCGCCGACGAGGACGCGCTCGCGCCGGTCGACAACGAT
>JBDTYC010000160.1:0-3504 GCA_040005815.1 Chloroflexota bacterium | reverse complement strand
TCCGTCGAGATCCCGCAGGAGGCCTTCCTGGCCATCCTTCGCATGGACGACGGGCAGTAGGGTGAACTTCCAGGACTCGCTGCGCCTCTCGATCGCCCTTGGGCTGACGATCTTCCTGGTCCTGCTGCGCTTCGACTCGGAACGCATCATGCGCTCCGACTACTTCCGATCCCGATCCGGCTGGATCGGGCCGCTGTCCTACTACGGACTGGTGGTGCTGTTCGCGATCGGGATCGCGTTCATCCTGCCGCGCGGCCGGGCACAGCTCTTCCTGGCACCGGGCGACCCCGAGTCGATGCTGCCGGTGATGCTCCTCTTCAGCGCAGTGGCGATCCTCAACGGCTTGGTGCTCGCGTTCGTGCGCTATCGAGCCATCCTGCCGCTGCCGACGCCGCTGCTCGTTTCCCGGCTCGCGGGGGCTGCAGCGAACGCGTTCGCCGAGGAGCTCCAGTTCCGCTCGATCGTGCTTGGGATGCTCCTCTTCGCCGGCCTCCCCGGCGGAGTGGGGACCGCCCTGGTGGTGCAGGCGCTGCTGTACGGGCTGGCCCACCGGCGCCTCTGGAACGAGCGCGACTGGTACTTCCTCGCCGGCTCGGTGATCCTGGGCTACGCGGCCGGGCTGGCCACGGTCACGACCGGCTCAGTGGTCCCGGCCATGGTCGGGCACTTCGCGGTCACCGCGTCGCTCTTTGCATTCGCCGGGGGTCGTCTCCGCCAGCGGCCGATCTAGGCGAGGGCTGCGCCCTCAGCCGGTTGTTCTGAAGGTCGCCCGTCCGCCGGGTGACGTGTCGCCCGCGCAGATGGTGTCGATTCCGGCTCAAGCCGAACGTCGTATGGGTAGACAGGCTAAATCGCGCCGCCGCCCAGGACACAGAAGGAGATCCCGCTCATGACAGCACCAGCCAAGGTCATTCACGTCGAGATCACGGGCAAGGACGGCCCCGCCCTCCAGAAGTTCTACTCCGACATCTTCGACTGGAAGCTCGACACCGACCTCCCCGACGGCTACGGGATGGCCCGTGACGAGGCCGGATTCACCAGCGGCATCGGGCCGACTCGCGACGGGTCCGCCGGCCAGGTGACCTTCTACGTCCACTCCGAGGATCCGGCCGGCGTGCTGCGGCGGGTCGAGGAGCTCGGTGGGAAGGTGATCATGCCGCTCACCGAAGTGGCCAACGAAACCACCATCGCGATGTTCACCGATCCTGAGGGGCACGTCGTCGGGATCATGTAGTCCCGCGAGCACTTCGTGAGCGACGCCCCGGGCCGATGTAGGCTCGGGGCGTGTCGCTTCCCACGCACCACCTCTACGTCCACGTCCCCTTCTGCCGCCTCGTCTGCGCGTACTGCGACTTCGTGACGGTCGGCGGTCGCGCCGCCGAGATCGCCCAGTATCCGGATCTGTTGCTCGCTGAGCTGGCGCTGCGGCCGGCATCGGGAAAGCTGGCGACAATCTATTTCGGTGGCGGCACTCCCTCCCTCCTCCCGGCCGAGGGAGTCGCGCGCGTGGTGAACGCCGCACTCAACCGATGGGGGAACGCTCCAACCGAGATCTCCCTCGAGGCGAATCCCAGTGCCCGCGAGACACCCGACTGGTCCGGGCTGCGAGCCGCCGGGGTGAATCGCATCTCGCTCGGGATCCAGTCATTGCGTGATACCGAGCTACTGGCCCTCGCTCGCGGTCAGACCGCTGCAGAGGGTCTCGCTGCCTACGGCGCCGTGCGGGCGGCCGGCTTCACGAACGTCTCGATCGACCTCATCTACGGCATTCCCGCCCAGTCACTGGCGGATTGGGGCGACGGGTTGAGCCGCGCGGTCGCATTGCAGCCCGACCACCTCTCGCTGTACGCCCTCCAGCTCGCCCTGGCGCCCGATGAGTGGGCCGCCCCGCCGCGTCCGGGGGCCCTGCGCTGGCGCCAACGGATGATCACCCGTCAGGACGATGGCCTCGCCGCCGCCCAGTACCAGCTCGCAGAGGAGCTGCTCAAGGCGGCCGGCTATCGCCACTACGAATTGTCCTCCTGGGCACGACCGGGATTCGAGTCGCGCCACAACTCGGCGTATTGGGAGCGACGCCCATACACGGGGATCGGTGCCGGTGCCCACTCTTTCGACCTCGCGACGCGGTCCTGGAACGAGCGAGACCTCGGCCGATACGCCACGCGCATCACCGGCGGCGAGCGAGCAACGGTGGGCGGCGAGGAGCTCGACGAGCCGACCCGGGCCTTCGAGGCGGTTGCGCTCGGGCTCCGCCAGGTCGACGGCTACGCCCGCACGGCGTTTGCCGATGAGTTCGGCGAGGACCTCGCCACGCGATTCGCCACCGCAATCGCGGAAGGCGCGGCCGCAGGCCTGCTCGAGGTGACGGATACGGCCATCCGGCTCACGCCCCGTGGGCGCCTCTTCGCGAACGAGGCACTCATCGGCTTCGCACCTTAGCCGGGGAACCACCAACCGCCGCGTTGACACCGGTCCGGCGAGGTTGGTACGATTCGCTCCAACCCCGGTTAGCACTCTCATCGGTAGAGTGCCAAATCAGCCGGAAGGGTACGAATCGGAGGTCAGTTTGGTCGGTGAGGGGATGACCCGCGACGAGAGAACCGCTCCGTCTCGGTCTGGGCTGGACCTGACTGAGCGGCAGCGCATCGTGCTGCGCGCGGTAGTCGAGGACTACGTCCTGAATGCCATTCCGGTCGGCTCACAGGCGCTGGTCGAGCGTTTCGGACTGCATGTCAGCTCCGCCACCGTGCGCAGCGCCATGGCTGAGCTCGAGGCGCTGGGGCTGCTGAGCCACCCACACACCAGTGCGGGGCGCGTCCCGTCGGACCTCGGCTACCGTCTCTACGTCGAGTCGCTCATGCGGGAGGCCGCACTCGACCGCGCCGACCAGCTGATGATTCGGCACCAGTTCAGCCAGGTGCAGCTGACCACCAACGAATGGTTGCGCCTCGCGGCCTCGATCCTCGCCGCCAGCACCCGCTCCGCCGCGGTCGTCACCCCGGCTCGCGCCCGCCGCGCCCGGTTCGGGCACGTGCAGCTGGTCGAGCTCGCGGACCAGACGCGCCTCGCGGTGCTGGTGCTCGGCGACGGCAATGTGGTGCAGCGCCGGCTCCACCGCGGCACGGTCGAGAAGGCCACGGCCGGGGAGGCAACCGGCCAGCCTGAGCTGGACGCCGCCGCGGCCACGCTCAACGCGGAGCTCGCCGGCCTCTCGGCGCCGCAGGTGCGACGCAAGCTGCCGAAGCTCCCCCCGCTCGCCGCACATGTCGGGGAGGTCCTCGCGCAGATGCTCGAGGAGTCCGACTCCGTCGCGGTCGAGGAGGTCTTCACCGACGGCATCGTCAACGTCCTCGAGCAGCTCGAGGTCGCCGGCGGCGCCAAGCTGCGCGGCGTGCTCGAGGTCCTGCAACGCTCCGACTTTCTGGAGCAGCTGGTGCCGGTCCTGAGCCGGCGGGGCGGTGTGACGGTGATCATCGGCCACGAGAACGTCAACGACGCGATGCA
>JBDTYC010000159.1:0-3604 GCA_040005815.1 Chloroflexota bacterium | reverse complement strand
ACTTGACCGCCAGCTCCTTGGTGTTGCTGCTGTTCTTGCCGCCGACCACGATCATCGCGTCGACCTCGCCTGCCAACACCACCGAATCGGCCTGACGCGTGAGGGTCACCGGGCAGACGGTGTTCACGACGCGCAGGTCGTGGCAGCGTCGCAGGCAGAAGGCGGCGAACTCCTCGAGCTTGAACGGCAGAATCGTCGACTGCGAGAGGACGCCGATCTTCTTGGTGTGTGGCACGCGCTCCCAGGTGGATCGGTCCATGTCGTCGACGACAACGTGGTTCTCGCCGGCGTAGGAGCGGACCCCCTTGACCTCGGGATGGTCCTCGTGGCCGATGATGCAGACGGTATAGCCCGCCTCCGCCAGCTCGCGGGCAGCCTTCTGGGATTGCAGGACCCAGGTGCAGGTGGCGTCGATCACCTCCAGGTCCGCCTTGCCTCGGACCTGCTCCAGCTCGTCGGCCGGCACGCCGTGGGCCCGTATGACAAGCGTGCCCCCCTCGACCTGGTCGGCGAGGTCGGCGGTGCGGATGCCCCGATCGGAGAGATCGGCCTTGATGCCCGGGTTGTGCACCAGCTGGCCGAGGGTCGTGACCTCCTTCCCCTCGTCGCGGGCGTGCTTGGCCTTGTCGATCGCCAACCGCACGCCATAGCAGAAGCCAGCGCGCTCGGCGATGCGGACCTCAGGTCGAAGGGCGGTGCTCACTCCCCGATTCTATCGGCCCCGGCCGATAGCGACCCTGCTGCCACTCCGGCAGGAGCGCGGCGATCTCCCGCATGACCCGCTCCGTCCCCTCGGAAAGGGCCTCCCGATCGAGGCGGCCGCCTGGCTGGTGTGGCAGCCGGAACGGCGTGCCGATGCGGATGTCGACGCGCGTGCGATGCGGCCATCGGCTGCGTCCGGGGAATATCTTGCCGCTGCCGCTGATCGCCACGGGGAGGAGCGGCGCGCCGCTGCGCATGGCGAGCAGCGAGACGCCGAACTTCGGCTCGCGCAAGACCCCGCTGCGCGAGCGTGTCCCTTCCGGGAAGATGCCGATCGGGCGGCCCGCGGCCAGGTGCGCCAGCGCCTCCCGCTGCGCTCCGCGATCACCCTCGCCTCGCCGCACGAAGAACACCCCCGCGCCATTAGCGAGCCAGCCGACCAGGGGCCAGCCCAAGATCTCCTGCTTCGCCATGAAGTGAATGGGGCGCCCGGTGTGGCGGCCGATGACGCCGCCGATGAACGGCGGATCGAGGTTTGAGGTGTGGTTGCTGACCATGATGTAGGCGCCGTCGCGCGGGACGTTCTCGAGCCCGACCACGTTGCCGCCACCCAGGAGCCACTTCAGCCAGCCGGTCATCGCCGCGCCGGGAAAGTAGAACCAGGTGCTCATCGCCTGGATGGCTGCGTGGGCAGATGGGCCACAATCGCCTCGACGCAGGCGTCTACGTCCAGCTTGCCTGTGTCCAGCACGAGCGCTCCGGGAGCCTTGCGCAGCGGCGCCACCTCGCGCCCGATGTCGGCCGCGTCGCGCCCCTCGATCTCGGCCAGGTACTTGTCGCCGCGATCCGGGCGTCCCATCTCGGCCGCCCGCCGCGCGGCCCGCACCGCGGCTGCTGCGGTCAGGAAGACCTTCAGGGTCGCGTCGGGCAGCACCACCGTGCCGATGTCGCGGCCGACCATCACCGTGTCGTGCCGCCTCGCCGCCGCGCGTTGCACGTGGAGCATCGCCTCGCGCACCGGCGCGTGGCGGCTGACCGACGGGACGACCCGGTCGATGCGCGGCGCCCGGGCCTCCTTCGTCACGTCGCGGCGGTCGAGGAGCACCGTCTCGCGCCGGTCCGTCTGCTCGTGGCGCGGCCGGCGGACCTCGATCCGGACCTCGCGCGCCAGCTGACCCAGCGCCTCGCCGTCATCGGGATCAACATCTCGCTCCAGGGCTGCCACGGTCAGGGCGCGGTACATCAGACCGGTGTCGACAAACGTCGCGCCGATCCGCTGCGCCAGCGCGTCGCCGATCGTGCTCTTGCCTGACCCCGAGGGCCCGTCCACGGCGACGCTCAGCGGCATCCGCCCGCTCGACGCACGCACCTTCGGTCGGGCGCCCGCCATGGCGGCGACCTCGGCGGGGCGCAGGGCACGCCACTCGCCCTCGCGGAGGCCATCGAGCGAGAGCGAGCCGAGCCGCGTCCGGACCAGGCGCTCGACATGATAGCCACCGGCAGCGAAGAGGCGGCGCACTTCGTGCTTGCGGCCCTCCCCCACCCGCAGGCGCAGCCAGCGACCACGCTCGAGAGAGGATCGGGTCACTTCCTGTGGCGGCAGCGCCAGCTGGATCGCCAGGACCCGGGCCGGCCCGTCGTCCAGCTCGACGCCGGCGAGGAGCGCATCCATGTCGTCGCCCGACGGGGTGGGATCGACGAGCACCGCGTACTCGCGCTCGACTCCGTAGCGCGGGTGGAGGACCCGGTTCGCCCACTCGCCGTCGTTGGTCAGCACCATCAGGCCCTCCGAATCGACGTCCAGCCTCCCCGCGGGCCACAGGCGGGTACCCCCGCTGGCCGCGATCAGGCTCACGACCGAGCGGCGGCCCCGCTCGTCGTGGGCCGACGAGAGGAGGCCGATCGGCTTGTGCACGGCGTAGTGGACCGCCGCCGATGCGACGGGCAGGGGTGCACCATCGAGCTCGACCTGGTCGGCGCCGGGGTCAGCCGTGTCGCCCAGGCGGGCGGGCCTGCCGTTGACGGTGACCCGTCCCGCGGCGATGAGAACCTCGGCCCCTCGGCGCGATGCGACCCCGCTCCGCGCCAGCAGCTTCTGGATGCGTTCAGCCGGCATCGACCGGCTCCTCCTCCTCCTCCTCGGCAGCCGGCAGCGTCGGGGCGTCGCCATCTGGCATCGGCGGGAGGTCATCGAGCGAGGTGAGGCCAAAGCGCTCGAGGAAGGTGAAGGTGGTCCCGTACAGGATCGGACGGCCGGGGGTGTCACGACGACCCGTCTCCACCACCAGGCGCCGATGAAGCAGGGAGCGCAGCACGTAGTCCGAGTCGACGCCGCGGACCCGCTCCACCTCGCCGCGGGTGCAGGGCTGCCGATACGCCACCACCGCCAGCGCCTCGAGCGCGGCGGGCGTGAGCCGTGCCTCCTCGCGCGCCGCGTAGGCCGCCAGGCGCTCCCCCACCTCGGGCGCGGTCGCCAGCTGCCACGCGTCGTCCATGCGCTGCAGTCGCAGCCCGCGTCGGTCCTCGGCCAGGTCCTCCGCCAGGCTGCCCAGCGCGCCCTCGGCCTGCAGCCGAGGCACGCCCGCCAGCTCGGCAATCTCCGCGATGGTCAGTGGCCGCTCCGCGATGAAGAGGAGCGCCTCGAGGAAGGCGCCAAGGTCGTCGGCGGTCGTCACGCCATCGTCTCCACCACGATCGGCCCGAAGAGCTCCTTCTGCTGGACTTTGACCTGCCGGCGGCGAACCAGCTCGAGCGTGGCCAGCAGGGTCACGGTGGCCTCGGTGCGGGATCGGCAGGTCGCCAGCAGCTGCTGCAGCACGACGCGGCCCCCCGCTGCGAGGGCCGCTCGCAGGACCGTGATCTGCATCGCGATCGTGATCTCGCGCGCCACGATCTCGGGCGG
>JBDTYC010000158.1:0-3619 GCA_040005815.1 Chloroflexota bacterium | reverse complement strand
GTCACGATCCCGGCCAGTCCCCCATCGTCGTGGCGCACCAGGAAGGACCGATGCTCGCCGCGGATGAGCCGTTCGTTGACCAGGTCGGCGACTGACTCGTTGGGGGTGATCGAAGGCGGATCGCTCTCCATCACCTCGCGGACCTTGATTCCCTTCAGTGCGTGGTCGACGCTCACCTGGGCAATGGTCGACTCGGCCGCGTTCGAGAGGAACCAGCCGATCAGCGCCAGCCACACGCCGCTGAACAGGCTCGCCCCCTGGAAAATCAGGAAAACGCCGCCGGCGATGAGGACGTACCCGAACAGCCGCCCCACCCCCGCCGCGTTGCGCGTCGCGGCATTGCGATCGCCCCGAAATCTCCACAGCAGCGCATGCAGGATGCGTCCCCCATCCATCGGGAATCCGGGGATCAGGTTGAAGAGGCCCAGCGTGACGTTGATGAAGCCGAGCCATCCGATGGTCGCCTCAAGCTGCTGCTGTCCGACCGCCGCGTCGATCCCCAGCAGGACGACCCCAATTGCGAGGCTCGCCAACGGGCCGGCGGCGGCGATCAGCGCCTCGTCGCGGGGCCGCTTCGGGTCACCCTCCAGCGTCGCGGCTCCGCCGAAGATGAAGAGCGTGATTCCCCGCACCCTGAGGCCGAAACGGCGCGCCACGAGTGCGTGGCTGAGCTCGTGGGCGAGCACCGAGCCGAAGAAGAGGAGCGAGATCGCTGCCCCCACCACCCAGTAGACCCCCTCATCCCAGGTCGGGTAGGCGTCGGGCAGCTGTCCGGCGGCCATCGTGTAGGTCACGATCAGGGCGATGACGAACCATGACGGATGGAGGCCGATCTGGACGCCGAAGATTCGTCCGATGCGGATCGATTGGCCCATTGGGCGAGTGTAGCCGAGCCTCAGGCCTCGGCCGGAGCGGACCCCATGGCGCGACGAGCCAACCATGCCGCCAGCACGGCAATGACGACGATCGAGACGCCGGCGAGGAGCGACGTCTCGAACCAGAACGGCTCCGGGAAGAGCCGGATCAGGTTTGAGTCGGGACCGAACTGCCACGTCCCCTCAGCGAAGAAGACAGCGTGGAATGACGCGAAGGCCGTGTCGAAGGCGACCGCGAAGAAGATGCCAAGCATGAGCGCCACCGCGCCGACGCCGAGCGCCGCGCGCAGCACGAGCCGCGCGCACCGTTCCCGTTCGCCGCGGAGCAGCCAGCCGGCCACAAGGAGGACGGCGATAGCGGCCAACTCCAGGCCGGCCAGGACGCGAACGAGCCCGCCGACGTCCGACATGTGACTCCGCTCGGCGGCGTCGAGGATGGGCACGGAGCCATCCAGGCTGGCGGCGAAGTCACCGTCTACAAAGAGGTCGCGCAGCATGGCCGCCGTCACGCGGTCGACGTTTGCCTGGTCGGTGCCGAGCGAGGCGGCGACCTCGTGGCGCGCTTGCTCGGCGCTCACGAGCCACGGGTTGAAGAGGAGCAGCGGCCCGGTCAGAACGATCGCGAGACCAATCCCGACCGTGAATATGAGGCCGATCCAGCCCGGAGCCTTGTTCGTCAGAGGACCCTGGTCGGAGTCCGTGCGACGCCGATCACCATCGACAGGATCCAGCCCACGATCGCGACCACGATCGCTCCGAGGAACGCGGCGCCGAAGTCGGCAACGTGGAAGCCCAGCGTCAACTGATCGCTGATGGCGCTCGTCAGCAGCAGCATCGCCGCGTTGATGACGAGCAGGAAGATGCCGAGCGTGATGACGCTGATAGGCAGCGTCAGGATGCGCAGGATCGGGCGGATGTAGGTGTTCAGCAGGCTGAAGGCCAGCGCCACCAGAAGGAACTTCCACCATGCGCCGCTGAAGGTGATGCCACCGATCAGGAAGTCGGCGACATACAGCGCGCCAGCGTTGATCAGGATCTGGATGATTCGATCCGTGCTCATGGCCGGTAGCCTAGCCGATACACACGGGTCAGGATGGCAGCAGGCGCCCGCGCACCCAGGCCCCGCGCACCATTGACGGATGCGCCCGGAAGATGAGCCGGCTGAGCATCTCGTCGGATCGCCCGTCGTCATGGGCCCCGACCCCTTCCAGCGGGAGCGTCACCGAGGGATCGACCACGATGAGGTCTGCCTCCTTCCCTTCCTCGACCGAGCCGATGCGATCCTGGAGCCCCAGGGCTTCCGCACCGCCCAGCGTGCCAAGGCGCAGCCAATCGGCGGGGCTGAGGGGCGGTTCGTCGCTCAGGCCTGCCGCCCGCAACGCGTTCTGGGTGTAGGCACCGGCGCGCATCACGCTGAAGAGGGGCGCATCCGGACCTGCTGCGACGTCCGAGCCCAGGCCCACCCGGATTCCGCGGGCGAGGTAGCGAGACAGCGGCATCGCTCCGCTGGCCAGGAAGAGGTTCGAGCTTGGGCAGTGGGCGATCACCGCCCCGCTCTCGGCGAGGCGCTCCACCTCGCGATCCGACAGGTGGATGGCGTGCGCCAGGATCGCCCGCGAGCTGAGGCCTCCGGCACGATCGTAGACATCGGTGTAGTCGATCGCATCCGGAAAGAGGCGCGTCACCTCTGCGATCTCGCCGCGATCCTCCGATAGATGGGTCTGCCAGTAGGCGCCGGCATCGGCCGCAGCCCTCGCCGACCCAGCCAGCATCGCGGCCGAGCAGCTCACCGCGAATCGAGGAGTGAAGGCGTACATCAGCCGCCCGTCGTCGCGGCCGTGCCACGTCGCACACAGCTCGGCTGACTGCCGCAGTGACAGCTCGAGCACCTCGGTGGGGTCGAGATCGGTGTCGTAGCTGAGCCGATCCATCATCACCTTCCCGATGACGGCGCGAATGCCATGCGCCTCAGCTGCGCGGAAGCAGGCATCGAGGCTGTCGGCCCAGAGGGCCCCGTAGGCCACCACGGTCGTTGTCCCCGCTCGGGCAAAGGCGCGGAATGCCGCCGGCGCGATGAGCTCGGCGGTCGGAACGTCGAAGTTGCGCTCCAGCGGAAAGATGTAGCGCTCCAGCCAGGTGAGGAGATCCAGCCCCGCCCCGACCCCGGCGTTCGGCAGCTGTGGCAGGTGGGCGTGGAGATCGACAAGGCCTGGGAGCACCAGCCACGGACGAAGATCCACGGCGGCTCCGGTATCGGTCCAATCAGCCCACGGTCCGACGGCCGCCAGGCGACCGCGCTCATCGACCTCGATGCGTCCATCCGCCTCGTAGCGCAGCCCTCCACCGGCCAGGGCGGTCAGCAGTCGGGCGCGCAGGACGAATGGAGGAGCCGGCGGCAGCGGGTGGGCAGGATCCACCGCCGGATGCTACATCGGCGCCGACGAGCGGAACTGGCGCGCGACCAGAATGGTCGCCAGCCCCACGCTCAGGGCGACCGAGTTCGGGACCACGATCGCCAGGTCGGCAACGAGATGCCGTATGCCATCCAGAGCCCGAAGGCGATCTAGAGGACCCGTAGATAGCCGAGCGATAGATCCGTCGACAACCGGGTCTGGAGCATGCGGCGGATCTGGCTACGCAATCGCTCCTGGTATCCGATTCGCGCCAGATGGGGATCCCGGGTAGACTGGGAGGCACTCTCCCCCCTTGGGAGTCTCCCGCGTGGTCGTCAGGTTCCTTCTCGA
>JBDTYC010000157.1:0-3621 GCA_040005815.1 Chloroflexota bacterium | reverse complement strand
TGTCGGTCATCACCGCCACGATCACCGCCACGTTGGCAGGGCCCAGGCCCTCGTAGGTGATCTCCTCGTACTGCACTGCGTCGGCACCCGACCCGGTTGCGCGCTCGATGGCGCGCTTGATGTTCTCCATCGGCATGCTGTTGTCGCGTGCCTTGTCGACCGCCATCCGCAGCCGGTAGTTGCCATCGACATCACCGCCACCCTGCCGCGCAGCGGTGATGACCTCGCGCGTCAGCTTCGTGAAGAGCGCGCCGCGCTTGGCGTCGTTGACGCCCTTCTGGCGCTTGATCTGTGACCATTTGCTATGGCCGGACATCGAGCCTCCGGTCGGTGCTGGGTGCCCGATTGTAGCAATGCCACCCCGCTCTCCCTACCATGGAGCCGATGTCCTCACTGCTCGACCACCCCGAGAACGCAGGGGCGCTGCGCTACCTGGCCCACGGACGAGCGCCGGCGGTGGCGGCCTTCGGCCCGCCGCCGACCGATCTCGATACGCATCACCTCGGCACCCACCCGACCGTTGTCGCCCGGCTCTGGGACGGGCTCAACGGAGCGCTCCCGTCAGATGCGCGCTTCCTCGTCTTCGACGGTCCTGCGCTCGTGCATCCAGACGGGACGATCTTGGCGGCGGCGATCGGCACCCAGTACGCGCTCCGCCTCCTGCCAACGGACACCGCGGCGGCGATCGCCGCGGGGGCCGAGGTCGTGCACCAGTTCCAGACGGTCGGAACGACGCTCGACCTGGGGGCCACCTTCGGGCCGGAGTGGGTCTTCGGCCACTACGACGAGCGAGAGGCGGGCTGGCTCCTGGCAGCGTGGCGCTCCATCGGCCAGCCGGAACCGGCCGGCGTGCCGGCCTCCCTATAATTGGTGTCCATTCCCGGCTTGACGATTCGCCCGAGGCGGAATCGGCCTCGGCTGCTCGACCCGCCTAGTAGGAGCACCGATGAAGCCGACTACTCCTGATCGCATCCGCAACGTCGCCCTCATCTCCCACGGCGGCGCTGGAAAGACGAGCCTTGCCGAGGCGATGCTCTTCGATGCCAGCGCCATTCCACGTCTTGGGAGCGTGGACGCGGGGTCGGCGACCCTTGACCATGATCCGGACGAGCAGAAGCGCAAGCAGAGCATCAACCTGGCGATCGGGACGCTCGAGGCGGACGGCGCGAGGATCACCCTGGTCGACACCCCCGGCTACGCCGATTTCCAGTCCGACGTGATCGAGGCGCTTGCCGCGGTCGACGCCGCCATTCTCGTTGTGGACGCTTCGGCAGGCGTCGAGGTCGGCACCGAGGAGGTGTGGCGCCTGGCAGAGGAGCGCAAGCTGCCGCGCTTCATCTTCATCAACAAGATGGATCGTGAGAACGCCAACTACGACGCCGTCCTTGACGGCCTGAAGTCCAAGTTCGGCCCGAAGATCGCGCCGGTCTACCTGCCCATCGGCGCCGCCGATTCGTTCCGCGGCTACATCGACGTGATCGAGCAGCACGCGAACATCTACGAGGGCGGCAAGCCCGCCGAGGTCCCGATCCCCGACGAGATGCGCGCCGGCGAGGAGGCTCGCCGCGAGGCGCTGGTCGAGGCGGCGGCCGAGGCGAGTGACGAGCTGATGACCCGCTACCTCGATGGTGAGTCGGTCAGCGACGAGGAGATAGAGACCGCCGTCCACAAGGGGACGCGCGAGGGAAGCGTGGTTCCCGTCTTCGTGGGTAGCGCGCTCAAGAACATCGGCGTCCGTGAGCTGGTCACGATGATCGCCAAGCACATTCCGTCGGCGGCCGAGGTCGGCGGTCGTGTGGCCGCCGACGGCAAGCGGATCGACCCTGACCCCGCCGCGCCGCTGGTGGCGCAGGTCTTCAAGACCACGGCGGATCCGTTCGTTGGACGCCTCACCTACTTCCGCATCGTGGCCGGCACGCTGCACGCCCAGGGGCACATCTGGAATGCGACGCGCAAGGCGGAGGAGCGGATTGGCAACATCCTCGGCCTCCTCGGCAAGGAGCAGGTCAACATGCCGCAGGCCGGCCCCGGCGACATCGTCGCGGTCGCCAAGCTGGCGAGCACCCAGATCGGCGACACCCTGGTCGCTGACCGCAGCCAGGCCGTCAGCCTGCCGCCGCTCGAGTTCCCGACACCGAGCCTCCAGGTCAGCATCGAGCCGGAGAGCAAGGCCGACCTCGACAAGCTGGGGCAGGCGCTCTCGCGGATGCTCGAGGAAGAGCCCTGCGCCCGCGTCCACCGCGAGGACGGCACCGGCGAGACGATCCTGACCGCGATGGGCGACGCCCACGTCGATGTCCTGGTCGAGCGCCTGAAGCGCAAGTTCGGCGCGTCGGTGCGCACCGGCAGCCCCCGGGTGCCGTACCGCGAGACGATCCGAAAGCGGGCGAAGATCGATAATCGATTCAAGCGGCAGACCGGCGGCCACGGGCAGTTCGGCCACGTGGTGATCGAGTTCGAGCCGCTGCCATCGGGCTCCGGCTTCGAGTTCGGTGACAAGATCGTGGGCGGCGTGGTGCCGAAGCAGTACATCCCGGCTGTCGAGAAGGGGCTGCGTGAAACCCTGGCCGAGGGGGTGCTGGCCGGCTACCCGGTGGTGGACCTGCGCGCACGCCTGGTGGACGGTAGCTACCACACCGTCGACAGCTCCGAGATGGCCTTCAAGGTCGCCGCCAGCCAGGCCCTCAAGCGCGCCTTTCCCGAGGCCGATCCGACCCTTCTCGAGCCGATCCTGGAGGTGGAGGTGATCGTGCCGGACACCTACATGGGCGACGTCATGGGCCAGATCACCGCCAAGCGCGGGCACGTGCTGGGGATGGACTCATCCGACGGGATGCAGCATCTCCACGCGCAGGTCCCGCAGGCCGAGATGTTCCACTACGCCACCGAGCTGCGCAGCATCACCCAGGGACGGGGCCGCTTCAGCTGGAAGCTCGACCACTACGCCGAGGTGCCGAGCACGATTTCCGACCGCGTCATCGCCGATCACCAGGCCAAGGTCGTGGCCGGCGAGAAGCACTGACGGCTCGCTAAGTCACCCGCTCGACTGCCGCCAGGCTCCGCTTCCCCCGGCGCAGCACGAGCCAGCGCCCGTGCAGGAGGTCGCTCTCCGCCGGAATCATCTCGGGGTCCGCGACGCGCTGGTTGTTCAGGTAGGCCCCGCCGTCTGCCACGGTGCGGCGGGCGCTCGTCCTGCTCTCCGCCAGCCCGCTGACGACCAGCAGGTCGGCGACCGTTGGCATCGGGCCGCTCACCTGGGCGTTCGGCAGCTCGGCGAGGGCAGCTGCGAGCGTCCCCGCGTCGAGTTCCCGCAGCTCCCCACGCCCGAAGAGCGCGCCGCTGGCTGAGGCAGCCTGCGCGGCGGCATCGGCACCATGGACCAGCTCGGTCAGCTCGGAGGCCAGTGACTGTTGTGCACCGCGCGCCTCGGGGCGCTGCGCAGTCTCGGCCTCGAGCGCCTCGACCTCCCCTTGAGCCTTGAAGCTGAAGATCCGCTGCAGCGCCCCGATATCGGCGTCGTCCTGATTGAGGAAGTACTGGTAGAACGCATACGGGCTGGTGAGTGCCGGGTTGAGGAAGAGCGCTCCGCTCTCGGTCTTGCCGTACTTCGTCCCGTCCGCC
>JBDTYC010000156.1:0-3628 GCA_040005815.1 Chloroflexota bacterium | reverse complement strand
CCGATCGGCACCCGGCTGGCCTTGTAGATGACGATGTCCGCGGCCTGCAGGACCGGGTAGTCGAGCAGCCCCATGCTGTTCTCGACCCCCTCGTCGCGCTTCTCCTTGTAGGTCGGGGTCCGCTCCACCCAGGTGACCGGAGCCACCGTGTTGAAGATCCACGCCAGTTCGGCGTGCTCGGGAAAGTCGGACTGCCGGATCAGCGCGCAGCGCTCGGGATCGAGTCCAACCGCGAGGAGGTCCAGCACCATCTCGTGCGTGAGCTCCCGCATCTTCTGGCCGTCGTGGACGGTGGTCATCGCGTGGTAGTCGACGATGGCGTAGATCGCCTCGAACTGGTCCTGGAGCGCGACATAGTTGACCTGCGCGCCGAGGTAGTTGCCCAGGTGCGAGGCTCCGGATGGCTGGATTCCGCTGAAGACGCGCTCGCGGACGGTCGTCTCGGTCATCGGACGGCGAGTGTACCGTGCGCTGATCGCCACAGGCCGCGCTGAGGCGGTCCTTCGACCTCAGACGGCATAATGCGGCCCATGACCAATCCAGCCGGATGGCAGCGCGCCGCCGATCCCGCTCGGGGGATCGGGCACGCGGTCGAGTTCCACGCCGAGATCGCCTCCACCAACGACCGGGCCCGCGCTGTATTGGACCAGCCCGGCGGCGAGGGCCTGGCAGTGGTGGCCGACGTCCAGACGGCGGGTCGCGGCCGTCGCGGCCGGACCTGGATCTCGCCTCCCGGCGCGAACCTCCTCGTCAGTGTGGCCTGGCGACCCCAGGTCGCACCCGGGGTGGCCGGCCTGCTCGGGGTTGCCGCGGCGCTGGCGGTGCGCGACGCCTGCGCATCGCTCGTTCCGGACGCGGGCCTGTTGATCCGCTGGCCGAATGACGTGGTGGATCGTGACGGCCGCAAGGTGGCGGGGCTGCTGGTCGAAACCGCCCTCGAGGGTGGAGAGCTGGCCGAGGCGGTGGTGGGGATTGGCGTCAACGTGAACTGGATCCAGGCCGATATGCCGGCCGAGATCCAGGGCGGCGCGACGTCGCTGCAGTCGCTGTTGGGGGCGCCGCTCGACCGGGTCGAGCTGCTGGAGCGGGTCCTTCGCGCCCTCGACGTTGAAGCTCGCGCGCTCGAGCGTGGCGAGAGTCCTGTGCCACGACTGCGCGAGACGTCCTGGCTCGACGGACGAGGCGTGGAGGTCGACACCGGCGCCACGACGATCAACGGCAGGGTGGCCGGCTTCGCCGACGACGGGTCGCTCTTCCTCGACACGGAGGCCGGGCGGATGGCGCTCAGCGTCGGCGAGGTGGCGCGGGTGCATGCCGCGCCACCAGCCGTTGTGCCCGAATGAACGACGCGCTCCCGCGTTGGGATCCCGCGAGTCCACAGGGTGACCCTGACCGCGATGATGTCCTGGCCGCCCAGGCCGACCGCGCTGCCTTCGACGTCCTCTACCGCCGCTACCTCGACCGCGTCTACGGCTACGCCTTCTACCAGCTGCGCGACCACCATGACGCGGAGGACGCCACAGAGCGCACGTTCCTGGCCGCGCTGCATGCACTGCCGGAGTTCCGCCACGAGGGTGCCAGCTTCCGCGCGTGGCTCTTCCGGATCGCCCACAACACGATCATCAACGCTCGTCGCAGCCGGTTCCGCCTCCGTACCGAGCCCCTCCCTGACGGGCTGGAGCGGATCGCGCCGAACGCCGATCCGGCCGGGCTCGTCCTCGCGGCCGACGAGACTCGGCGCGTCCTCCGCGCCGTCGCCGAGCTTCCGGACGATCGGCGCCAGGTCGTCCTGCTGCGCTTCGTGGATGGCCTCAGCTCGCGTGAGATCGGCCAGGTGATGGACCGATCCGAAGGTGCCGCGCGCGTCCTCCTCCATCGCGCCCTGCGCGACCTGGCGGCTCGCCTGTAACAAAAGCCGTCCCGCGGTGTTGGCTAGGATGGGGAATGGCCGCTCGAGGAGACTCAGCCTGTCAACCAGCACGCCCGCCGAACGCCTCGATGAGGCCGTTGATCGGCTCCTGACCGGGCGCCAGCTGGCCGTGGGGCCGGAGCTGGCTCCGCTGGTCGACGCCGCCTCGGTCGTGCGGTCCGCGCTTGGCCCGCTGCCCGCAGGGTCGCGCTTCGAAGCCCGCCTCGCGTCACGACTGGCGAGCCACGGCCCGGTTGGGGACCTGGTGGCGGCGATCGGCGACGCGACGCGCCGCGAGCTGCGGCATCCGGGGCGGATCCTCGTCACCGGCGCCGTCTCATCGGCCGCGGTTGGGCTGGGCGTCACCCTCCTCGCCCTGCGGCGCGGCGCCCGGCGTCATGCGGCCGCCGACCACCAGCCGGCGCATCGGTAGGCGAATCGAGATGCAGATCAAGCTTCCCTTTTCCCGCCGCCGGGAGGTCACGGCCGAGACCTGGACGGTGTGCCCCAGCTGCGAATCGCAGATATTCAACCGCCAGCTGGAGCGCAACCTGCGGGTCTGCCCCACCTGCGGTCACCACTTCCGCATGGGGATCGGTCAGCGGATCGAGCTCCTCCTCGATGACGGCAGCTTCGTCGAGCACGACGCGGGATTGGAGTCAGGCGACCCGCTGGGCTTCCACGACCAGAAGCCGTACGTCGACCGACTCGCGGCGTCGCGTATCAAGACCGGGCTGCGTGAGGCGGCGGTGTGGGGGATCGGGACAATCGATGGGCAGCGCGTCGCGATCGCGCTCTTCGACTTCCACTTCATGGGCGGCAGCATGGGGAGCGTGGTCGGCGAGAAGCTGGCGCGCTGCTTCGAGGCAGCGCTCGCCCAGCGGATCCCGGCGATCGTCGTAAGCGCCTCCGGCGGGGCGCGCATGCAGGAGGGTACCCTCTCGCTCCTGCAGCTCGCCAAGACGACCGCTCCGTTGACCCGCCTGGATGCCGCGGGGATTCCCTTCATCAGCGTCCTTACCGATCCGACCACCGGTGGTGTGCTGGCCAGCTTCGCGTCGCTCGGGGACGTGATCCTGGCCGAGCCCAAGGCCCTCATCGGCTTCGCCGGTGCACGCGTCGCCAGCGGCACGGTGGGCGAGGACCTGCCGGAGGGCTTCCAGAGTGCCGAGTCGCTGCTCGAGCATGGCTTCGTGGACCAGATCGTGCCGCGCCCTGAGCTGCAGGTGACGCTCTCCCGCCTGCTGCGGCTGCTGCCCGTCGCACCGGCAGATGATGCCTGGCAGGCCAGCGGAGAAGCCCGTGGCTGGGGCCCCATCGGGGTCCTCTCCGGAATGGCCGAGCGCGTCGGAACGGCGGTCAGCGAGCGGATCGGGATCGAGGTCGAGCAGCCTCCGGCCGGCGAGGAGGACCGATGACCGAGATCGTGCTGAGCGCGTCACCGTTGAGCGCCGAGGCGATCGAATCGGCATGGCGGCGCGTCCAGCTGGCCCGCCACCCGCAGCGTCCCCGCACCCTCGACCTGGTCGCGCTCATGTTCGACGACTTCGCCGAGCTGCATGGCGACCGGTCCTTCCGGGACGATCCGGCGATCGTCGGGGGCCCGGCGTTGCTCAACGGCAGGGCGGTGATGGTGATTGGCCACCAGAAGGGGAAGGACACCGAGTCCAACATCTTCCGCAACTTCGGCTCGCCATACCCCGAGGGGTTCCGCAAGGC
>JBDTYC010000155.1:0-3642 GCA_040005815.1 Chloroflexota bacterium | reverse complement strand
GCGCACGGTTCACATCCGTGAGGTCACTGGTTCGAATCCAGTATCGCCCACCACCTTCATCCATCCCGCTGAGGACGCCGTGAGCGACGAGTCGCTGCGCATCGCGATCTTCGGCGAGTCGTACCTGCCTTACCTCTCCGGCGTGACCGTCTCGACCGAGGCGCTCGCACGCGGGCTCGGCGCCGCCGGCCACGATGTGCTTCTGGTGGCCCCGAGCCCCGCCAAGGGCGCGGAGCCGGGAACTGCCGGCGCGATTGGGCCGGAGCCACGGGTGGCATGGCTGCCGTCGTTCCAGGTGCCGGGTCCGGCGCCGGCGGGCTACCGCGTCCCTCGGCCGATCCCTTCAGCGGCCCTCGCCGCCGCCGCGGCGTTCCAGCCCGACATCGTTCACGCCCAGTCGCCATTCACTGCCGGGTTGATGGCCCGTCGCGTCGCTCGCCGCCTTGGCGTGCCGCTCGTCTTCACCCACCACACCCGCTTCGGCGACTACCGGCATTACCTCGGCCCGCGAGCCGGGCCCGGCTCCGCCCTGATGGAGGCCTACCTGCGTCGATTCTGGCGTGGCTGCGCGGCGGTCGTGGCGCCGGGGAGCGAGCTTGCGGACGAGATCGCCAATCGGCTCGGTCGGCCGCAGCGACCGATCGTACGCGTGATCCCGTCCGGGATCGAAGTGGCGACCATGGCGGCCCTGACAGCCACCGACCCCAGGCCGCTGGCTGGCTGGCCACCGGACGCCCTGGTCGCGGTCACGCTCGGCAGGCTGGCCCCCGAGAAAAGCGTTGAGGTGGTGGTCGAGGCGTTCGCGCAGGTCGCGGCCGATGTGCCGAAGCTACGCCTGCTGGTGATCGGAGGCGGCCCGTCCGAAGCAGCGCTTCGCGAGCGGGCCTCCATGCCTGACCTGGCGGGGAGAGTGAACCTCACCGGGCAGCTCGCGCGCGGCGAGGCGCTCGCCCTGGCAAAGGGAGCCGACCTCTTCCTGGGCGCGTCGCGCACCGAAACCCAGGGCCTCGTCCTGGCCGAGGCACTGGCGCTCGGCCTGCCGGTGGTGGCGCTCGACGGTCCGGGCATCACCGATTCCGTGCGTGACGGGGTCGACGGATCGGTCGTCCCCGTAGACGCGCTTGGGGACGGGTCGCGCCTGGCTGCTGCGTTGCGGGACCTGGTTCATCACCCCGCCCGCCGGGCGGCGCTGGCGGAAGCGGCGGTCGCGGGAGCAGGTCGCTTCGACGTAGCGACGCGCATCGGCAACATGGTGGCCCTCTATCGGGAGCTGCTGGGCCGGCCGCGACGGGAATCGTCCTGACTGCTTGCGCCCGCTGCGGGGCCGCGTACAATGCCAGCCATGCGCGTGAGTCTGACGGCCCGATTCGTCTCCCATCCCGCGATTGACTTCGGGGCACGACGGGCCGCCGGCCGCAAGCGAAGCCTCGGCGTGCGAAGCTCAGCGCTCATCTATCACGCCTCTCCCATCGCGCGGCACCGCGCACTTACGGTCGCCGCGCTCCGCTCGCCTACGAGTCGCTTCCGCTTCCCGTCGGTCGGCAGCGTCGGCCGTGTCAGCCCGCGCCGCGCCCTCCTGTCGCTCGGGCTCCCGCGCGCGCGCCGCGCGTAGCGGCGGGGGTGCCCGCGCTGCGTTCCGCCCGAGCTACATCGGCTGGCGGAGTCGTCCATCGGGCTGACGGCGGTCGTCTCGAGATCGTGCTCGTTCGTCGCCAACAGCCGCCGCTCTGGGCGCTCCCCAAGGGAACCCCCGACGCCGGTGAGACCCTGGCCGAGACGGCGCTGCGCGAGACGAGCGAAGAGAGCGGCCTGCAGGTGGAGATCGAGGAGCCGATACGGTCGATCGCCTATTTCTTCGTCCACGGCAGGACGCGCTTCCACAAGACGGTCCACTTCTTCCTGATGCACCCCATCGGCGGTCGCCTGGAGGATCACGACCACGAGTTCGACGAGGTCAGATGGGTGGAGATTGACGAGGCGCTGCGGATCATGACCCACGCCACCGAGCGTGCCGTGGTCCAGCGAGCCGCCGAGATCCTCGCCGCCCGCGGCGAGCTGTCCGAGCTGGCGGTGGGGAGGGCGCCTTCGTGACCGAGGCTCAAGCGGCCCTGCGCCACACGCCATTGCATGCGAGCCACCTGGCGCTCGGGGCGCGCATGGTCGCCTACGCGGGCTACGACATGCCGGTGCAGTACACCTCGATCATGGAGGAGCACCGGACGGTCCGAGGCGCAGTCGGTCTTTTCGACCTGTCGCACATGGGTGAGATGCACCTCTCTGGACCGGAGGCGCTCGCCTTCGCCCGATACGCGGTCGTCAGCGATCCCGGGCTCCTGGACCCGGGGCAGGCCCAGTACTCGATGCTGTGCGCCGCCGACGGTGGAATCATCGATGACGTGATCGTGTACCGCGTCGAGGACGGCTACCTGATTGTGTGCAACGCGGCCAACCACGACGCGGTCCAGGCGCAGCTCGAGTCGCTGCGCGCCCATGGCGACTTCGATGTCACGCTGGCTGATCGGTCGCAGGAGACGGCGCTGATTGCGCCGCAGGGCCCGCGTGCCGCCGAGCTGCTCGGGCGGCTGACCGATGCCGATCTCGCTGCCCTCGGAAACTATCGGTCCGTCGCCGGCCGGGTGGCCGGCACCGAGTGCCTGATCGCCCGCACCGGGTACACCGGGGAGGATGGCTTCGAGCTGTTCTGCGCGGCGCGACGCGCCAGGCGGCTATGGGACGCGCTGATCTCGACCGGGGCCGACCTCGGCCTGCAGCCCTGCGGACTCGGTAGCCGCGACACCCTGCGCCTCGAGGCGGGGATGCCGCTGTACGGCAACGAGCTGGACCGATCGGTCAACCCGTACGAGGCCAACCTGGGCCGGGTCGTAAAGATGGAGAAGGGCGAGTTCGTCGGGCGCGGAGCGCTGGCGGCGGTGCAGCAGACCGGGCCGACGCGAAAGCTGGTTGGGCTGACGATGCGCGGCGCCGCCATCGCTCGCCACGGTTATCCGGTCCTCGTCGCCGGCGCGCAGGCGGGGGTGGTGACCAGCGGGACCCTCTCGCCGACGCTCGGCGAGCGGATCGCGATGGCCTATCTGCCCGCCGCCGACGTCGCACTGGGCGGCGAGGTGGAGGTGCTCGTGCGCGACCGCCCGCACCCCGCCGAGCAGGTAAAGTTGCCGTTCTACCGACGCCCAAAGCCGGACGCCGCCTGACGCGCGACCGGCGATCGACCCCCCGGAAGGAGCCCGATGTCCACCCTCCCCGACGACAGGCGCTACTCCCGTGAGCACGAGTGGGTCCGGGTCGAGGGCCCGGTGGCCGTCATCGGCATCACCAGCTTCGCCGCCGATGAGCTGGGCGACATCGTCTACGTCGAGCTGCCCGAGCTGGGATCGAAGCTCGCGCAGTTCTCGAGCTTTGGCGTCGTCGAGAGCGTGAAGGCAGTGAGCGACCTCTTCGCCCCGGTCTCCGGTGAGGTAGCGGAGGTCAACGACGACCTGCGGGCCAGCCCTGAGCTCCTCAACAGCGACCCCTTCGGGGCGGGCTGGATCGCGAAGGTGACCCTCGCCGACGACGCCGAGATGGGGCAGCTCCTCGAAGCGGCGGCCTATGCGGAGCTCACCGCCGGCTGATGTCCTACTC
>JBDTYC010000154.1:0-3661 GCA_040005815.1 Chloroflexota bacterium | reverse complement strand
GTCGCGCTCGCGTCGCCCGATACGTGCCAGGTCCACCGTGAGCAGCAGTGCCTCGTATCCGTGGGCAACCGCACGTTCGACC
This sequence comes from Chloroflexota bacterium, assembly GCA_040005815.1. Lineage (GTDB taxonomy): Bacteria > Chloroflexota > Limnocylindria > QHBO01 > QHBO01 > CF-167. Next base: position 3,579 of record JBDTYC010000154.1, on the reverse strand, counting down.
AGGGCGCGGCGAGCCCCCGGATCGGCCAGCAGGTAGACCTGGAACCAGCGCGGTCCGCCGACGGAGGCAATATCGGCCAGGTCGGTGCTGGCGGAGGTGGAGACCGCAATCGTCACGCTGCGGGCCGCAGCGGCTCGGGCGGTAGCCAGCTCGCCGTCGGGATGGGCCATGCGCTGGAGGGCCGTCGGCGCGATCCAGATCGGCGAGGGCCAGCTGCGGCCGAAGAGCTCCGCGCTGGTGTCGATGCTCGAGACGTCGCGCATGACGCGCGCCACGATCGCCTGCCTCGCGAAGGCCGCCCGATTGTCGCGCAGGGTCACCTCGTCACCGGCGCCGCCGGTGAAGTAGGCCAGCGGGCCTGGAGCGAGCCGCTCGGCGGCAACGCGTTCGTAGTCCTGCAGGTTGATCAGGTTCGGGTCGGCGGGCAGCGTCGGCTCGAAGCTGGCGCGCGGCGGGACCGGCAGCCCGGAGGGATCTGGCATCGGTTGGCAGCGTAGCATCGGGGTATGCCTACCTTCGACCCAGAGGCTCCCCTCCCTGGCGCCCCGGATCCCTGGGCCGGCTCCGAGATGCCCGCGCTCCGCGATGGCCAGCCCTACGCCATGACCGAGATGATCGCGGCAGAGCCGGCGCTGGCGGAACGGCTTGTGCGGCGCCTCACCGACGACCCCGAGCTCGGTGGCCTGACCGTCGCCCTCGAGCAGGCTGCTGCCGAGGGTCGCCCGATCATCACGACCGGCTGCGGCACCAGCGAGCACGCCGCGATGATCGCCGCTGCACTCCTGACCGGTGCGCTCGACGGCACGACCATATGGCCCACGCAGGCGCTGGAGGTCGCGCGCCGCCCTCCGCGCAATGGCGTGCTGGTCGCAGTCTCGCACGAGGGGGGGACGTGGGCGACCAACGAGGCGCTCGAGGCGGCCCGCGCGGCGGGCTCGACCACCGCTCTCATCACCGTCAGCGACCGTTCGCCGGGCGCCGCCTTGGCGGACCACCTCCTGACGAGCGATGAACAGGACCAGAGCTGGTGCCACACAGTCGGCTACCTCTCACCCGTGATCGTCGCGGCCGCGCTCGCCGGTGAGCTGAGTGACGCTCCGCTTGATCCGGTGGTCGTGCGTGCTCTGCTCGACGCGGCCTCCGACCAGGCCTCCGCTGCCGAGGAGATGGCGGCCGAACTCGCCGAATGCACGCGTCTGCTGATCGTGGGCTCGGGAATCGACTATCCGGCAGCCCGCGAGCTCGCCCTGAAAGTGGAGGAGGGCGCGCGCCTTCCGGCGAGCGCGCTCGAGCTCGAGACGATCCGGCACGGCCACCTGGCGGCGGTCGACGATCGGACCGGCCTCGTTCTCATCCTCACCGACGGCGAGGAGTGGGGCGAGACGGTGATCGAGCGCTCGCGGGCAGTCCTCCGCTCCGCCGCCGCGCTGGGGATGCCCGCCGCCGCGCTCCTCGCCGCCGACCTGGGCGACAACGTGCCGCTGACCCTCACCCCTGCGCGACGCCTGAGCGGCCCGCTGGCCGGCGGCCTGTCGCGGATGGCGAGCGCGGCACTGGCCACCGCCATCCCACTCCAACTCCTCGCCGAGCGGCTGGCGCGGGCACGCGGCAAGAACCCCGACAGCATCGGCCGGGACGACCCTCGACAGGCGGCCGCCGGCGACGCCTGAGCCGGGACCCGCGGGTATCATCGGTCCACCGTGCCCAGCCTGATCGAATGCGTCCCGAACTTCTCCGAGGGGCGTCGTGCCGAGGTCGTGGAGGAGATCGTCCGGACCGTTCGCCAGATCGACGGCGTCACGGTCCTCGACTTCTCGCGAGACGAGACCCACAACCGCAGCGTGGTGACCTTCGCCGGGTCGCCTGAGCCGGTCGTCAAGGCCGCCACCGCAGCCGTCGGTCGCGCACTCGAGCTGATCGACATGGAGCAGCACACGGGGGCCCACCCACGCATCGGCTCCGTCGACGTCGTCCCGTTCGTGCCGCTGGGGACGACCCGGATGGAGGAGTGCGTCGACCTGGCACGCCGCTTCGGCGAGCAGATCGCCCGGACCTTCGACCTGCCGGTCTACCTCTACGGCGAGGCGGCCCTGCGACCCGAGCGGAAGCGCCTGGCGGACGTGCGCAAGGGCCAGTACGAGGGGCTGAAGGCCGACCTCGGCTCGGACCCGCAGCGCGATCCCGACTACGGCCCGAAGCGTCCCCACCCGCGCGCCGGGGCCGTGGCGGTCGGAGCGCGCAAGCCGCTGATCGCCTTCAACGTCAACCTCGCGACAGACGACATCACCCTCGCCAAGCGCATCGCCGAGACGATCCGGGAGTCGTCCGGCGGCCTCCCCGGCGTCCAGGCCATGGCTGTCCAGCTCGAGAACCCCGGCCAGCCCCGCTACGCCCAGGTCAGCATGAACCTGGTCGACTGGGAGCGGACCGGCATTGCCAAGGTCGTGAGCGAGATCCGGCATTTGGCGCGCCAGTTCGGGGCCGATATCGACCACTGCGAGCTCATCGGCCTGGCACCCGCGGGAGCTTTGCTGGAGGTGGTGGCCGACACCCTGGCGCTGCGCAACTTCAACGCCGACCAGGTCCTGGAGCTGCGACTGGCCAAGGACCGATGAGCTCGCTGCGCGCCGACCTGCGCGCAGCCGTCGAGGCTGCTCGTGATCGCGCCGAGGCCGCCGGTGAGCTGCGCCGTCCGGAAGGCGCCGACTGGCCGCCGATCAGCCTCGAGCGACCGGGGCGTCCGGAGCACGGCGACTACGCCACAAACGCCGCGATGCAGCTCGCGCCAGTCGTCCGCGACGCCCCGATGCGGATTGCCGAGACCTTGAAGCGCCACCTCGGCCTGCCGTCGGGCGTCGCCGAGGTCAGCATCGCGCCGCCCGGGTTCCTCAACATGCGCCTCGACCGTGCCTGGGTGGCGGGCCAGGTGGGCGCCGTCATCAAGGCGGGGGCGGCCTTCGGCGGCGTGCGCGCGGATCGGCCACGCAGGATCAACGTCGAGTTCGTCTCGGCCAACCCCACAGGGCCCTTGACCGTCGGCAATGCCCGCGGCGCCTTCGTCGGCGACCTGCTCTGTCGCGTCCTCGAGGGGGTCGGGCACGAGGTGACGCGCGAGTACTACTTCAACGACTTCAACGCCCAGGTCCTCAACCTCGGCCTCTCGGTCAAGGCGCGCCGCGACCGCCAAAAGGTTCCGGAGGACGGCTATCACGGCGAGTACGTGGCGGACATCGCCGCACGGGTGCCCGACGACGTCTGGGCCGCGGCAACCGCCGAAGTTGCCGATACCGGCGAGGTCCTGGGCCGATGGGCCTCCGAGCGCGTCCGCGCGGGCATCGAGGAGAGCCTCGCGAATCTCGGCGTGCGCTTCGACGTGTGGACCAGCGAGGGCTCGATCCACGAGGAGGGCTGGGTCGCCCGCGCGATCGACCAGCTGCGTGCCGCCGGCCACATCTTCGAGGCCGATGGCGCGACCTGGTTCCGCTCGACGGCCTTCGGTGACGACAAGGACCGGGTCGTCATCCGCTCCAACGGGCAGCCGACCTACTTCGCCTCGGACCTCGGCTACATCGCGCAGAA
>JBDTYC010000153.1:0-3747 GCA_040005815.1 Chloroflexota bacterium | reverse complement strand
CAGCTCCTCGAAGCGGCGGCCTATGCGGAGCTCACCGCCGGCTGATGTCCTACTCGCCGCACACCGCTGCCGACCGCGAGCGGATGCTCGCGGCGATCGGGGTCGGGTCGGTCGACGACCTGTTCGCCGACATCCCCGCCGCCGTCCGCGCAACCCGCTTCGAGCTGCCGCCGCCGCTCGCGGAGCAGGAGGTCCGCGCCGAGCTGGCTCGCCTCGCCGGCCGGAATCGGATCCCAAGTGTGAGCTTCCTGGGCGCCGGGGTGTATCGGCACCTGGTGCCCTCGGTGGTCAGCGAGGTGATCGGGCGGGCAGAGTTCTCCACGTCGTACACGCCCTACCAGCCGGAGGTCAGCCAGGGGACTCTCCAGAGCATCTACGAGTTCCAGTCGCTCATCTGTGAGCTGACCGGGATGGAGGTTGCCACGGCGTCGCACTACGACGGGGCGACCGCAACGGCCGAGGCCGCATTGATGGCCTGTCGCCTCACCCGTCGCCATCGCGTCGCGGTCTCGACGGCCGTGAACCCGCAGGTCCGTCGCGTTCTTGCCACCTACTGCGCGGGGCCGGCAATCGAGATCGTGGAGGTCGCGGCGGACATCGTCGAGGGAGGCACCGGCCTCACCTCACCGGCGGCAGCGGCCGGCACGCTGTCCGATGACTGCGCATGCCTGATCGTCCAGCAGCCGAACATGTTCGGCGGGATCGAGCCGATGGCCGAGCTGGCCGACGCAGCCCATGACACGGGCGCGCTGATGGTCGCGGTGGTGGAGCCGACATCGCTCGCCCTGTTGGCTGCCCCCGACTCCTACGGGGCCGACATCGTGGCCGCGGAGGGGCAACCGCTTGGCATCCCGGCTTCGTATGGCGGGCCGTATGTGGGACTCATGGCCGCGCGGATGGAGTCGGTGCGCCAGATGCCCGGTCGTCTGGTCGGCGCGACTCGCGACGGGCAGGGCAGGAAGGGGTATGTGCTCACCCTCCAGGCCCGCGAGCAACACATCCGCCGCGAGAAGGCGGCCAGCAACATCTGCACGAACCAGGCGCTCATCGCCCTGGCCGCGGCCACGTTCCTGTCGGCCGTCGGCCCGGAGGGGCTCCGCGAGTTGGCCGACCTGTCGGCGATCCAGACGCGCCACGTTGCCAGCACCATCGAAACCGCCGGCCTTGGCGAGCGCCGCTTCAGTGCGCCGTACTTCGCAGAGGTGGCGATCCGGATCCCTGACGCGAGCAGGCGCCACGCGGCGCTGGCTGAGCAGGGGATCGTGGCCGGCTATCTGCTGGAGCGCGACTACCCGGAGCTGGCCGACACGCTGCTGCTGGCCGCCACCGAGCTGACCACCGACGCCGACATCGACGCGCTGGTCGAGCGGTTGGGCGCCACCCGATGAGCGCCATCGAACGATCCGTCAGCGGCGACGCCTCGGGACGCGCCGCCGCCTTCACCTCGCCTGAGGCGGGGGAGGCGCTGACGATCGTAGAGCCGCTCATCTTCAGCGCCTCGCGACCGGGGCGCCGAGCCGTCCGCTACCCGCTGCCCTCCAGCGCTGCGCGGGCCGCGGCGAGCGACCAGCCGGCGATCCCAGAGGCGGCCGCCCGCGCCTCCGCACCTCGTCTCCCCGAGGTCGCGGAGCTCGACCTGCTGCGCCACTTCAATCGGCTCAGCCACCTGAACCACGCCATCGAGCTGGGGTTCTACCCCCTCGGCTCGTGCACGATGAAGTACAACCCCAAGGTCAACGAATGGGCGGCGCGCCTCCCCGGCCTGGCGGATTCCCATCCCCTCGATCCTGATCCGCTGGCCCAGGGCAGCCTTGAGCTTGAGTGGCTGCTGGCCGAGCTTCTCAAGGAGATCAGCGGCTTCGCGGCGATCAGCCTGCAGCCTGCCGCCGGGGCGCACGGCGAGCTGACCGGGTTGCTCATGGCGCGGGCCTACCACCGGGCGCGCGGGGAGGGCGAGCAGCGCACCAAGGTCCTCGTCCCGGACAGCTCCCACGGAACGAATCCGGCCACCGCAACCATGGTCGGTTATACCGCCGTCACGATCCCGTCGAACCCCCGTGGCGGGATCGACCTCGACTCCCTGCGCGCCGCCCTCGGCCCGGATACCGCGGCGCTGATGATCACCAATCCCTCGACCCTCGGCATCTTCGAGGACCAGATCGATCAGGTCATCGCTGCGGTGCAGGGGGCGGGGGCCATCGCCTACATGGACGGGGCCAACCTGAACGCGATTCTGGGGCGGTTCCGGCCCGGCGAGGCTGGCTTCGACGTTATGCACTTCAACCTGCACAAGACCTTCTCCACGCCGCATGGAGGGGGTGGACCCGGCGCCGGGCCGGTGGGGGTGAGCGAGCGCCTCGCCGCGTTCCTGCCCGCACCGCTGCCGCTCCTCGTGGCGGGCGACCCCGAGGACGTCCGCCGCAACGCCTGGGCCGGCCGCACGACGCCGGGCGCCCGGTTCGCCCTCGAGGAGGCTGGCGTACGGCCTACCAGCATTGGCAAGGTGCGCGCCTTCACCGGCAACTTTGGGATGTTCGTCCGCGCCTATACCTACATCCGCAGTAATGGTGGCGACGGCCTGCGCGAGGTGAGCAATGACGCCGTCCTGGCTGCCAACTACCTCCGGGTTCGCCTTGCCGATGCCTTCGACCTGCCCTACGACCGCATCTGCAAGCACGAGGTCGTCTTCTCCGGGCGGCGCCAGAAGCGCGAGCACGGGGTCAGCACCCTCGACATCGCCAAGGCGATCCTGGACCACCGCATCCATCCACCGACGATCTACTTCCCGTTGATCGTCGAGGAGGCGCTGATGATCGAGCCGACCGAGACCGAGTCGCTCGAGACGCTCGACGCCTTCGTCGAGATCATGCACGGCATCGCCGAGCAGGCCAGCGACGATCCCGATGCGCTGCGCCGGGCCCCGGTGACAACTCCAGTGGGCCGTCTCGACGAGGCGGCGGCGGCCCGCCGACCCGACCTGCGCCACGAGTTCGATTGAACTCCTGCTCGACGAGCGGCGTAGTATGGCTGTCAATCGGCTCATCGCACCAGGGGTGCCATTGGCTACGACGCAGCCGGACGACCTCGTCAAGCGCATGCAATCGGGCGACATCGATGCGTTCGAGGAGTTCTTCCACACCTACCAGCGACCCGTGTACGCCACGGCCCTGGCGATCACGCGCGACCCGTCCCTGGCTGAGGAGATCCTGCAGGATTGCTTCGTAAAGGCCTACCGCGTGCGGGCCCGACTGCGCCGCGACGTTTCGCCGCTGCCCTGGCTGCAGCGCGTCACGACCAACCTGTGCTACACGCGACTCGGGCGTCGGCGGGCGATCACCGAGCCCCTGACCGCGCTGATCAGCAACGTCGTCGCCGACCTCACGCAGCGCCCCGAGAAGATCGTCGAGTCGCGCGAGATCATCGAGGTCCTGCAGCGCGGGATCGACAGCCTGCCGCCGAAGCAGCAGACCGCGATCATCCTGTACTACCTCCACGGATATTCCCTCGCCCAGGCGGCTGAGATCGCCGGCTGTCGGGTGGGTACCATGAAGTCCCGTCTCCACTACGCGCTCAAGGCGCTGCGCGCGCGGCTCCCCGCCGAGCGGCGGGCGCCGGCGCTCGGCAACGCTCCCCTGGTCGGCCATGAGCTGCCGTAGGGTCAGCCGCGAGCTGCTCGAGCGCTTCCGCCTCGCCGAGGAGCTCGACCTCAGCTCGGAGCCGCACCTCGCGCACCTCCAGTCGTGCCCG
>JBDTYC010000152.1:0-3769 GCA_040005815.1 Chloroflexota bacterium | reverse complement strand
GGGCTTACGTGAAGCCGATCCGCAAGCTGTACTACAACCTGAACATCACCTTCGTCTCGGTGCTCATCGCCTTCGCCATCGGCGGGATCGAGGTGCTGTCGATCGTGGCCGAACGCTTCGGACTGCGCGGCGGACCCTGGGACTTCGTGCGGAACCTCGACTTCGGGATCATCGGCTTCGGGATCATCGCCATCTTTGTCGCAAGCTGGACGGCCTCGACCCTCATCTACCGCTGGAAGCGCTACGACTCGCTCCCGATCCAGAGCGCCACCGGGACGGACGCCTAGCCTCGATTGACCCTCAACAGGGGCGGTGCTATCGTCCGCCGCCTGATGATGGACCCCGCCCCGCACGCCGCGCCGTCGAACGGGTCGTCGCCTCGGGCGCCACACCGCTCGCGTGCCGAGCGACGCGCAGCCGCAGTGCGCAGCGAGTGCGCCGCCACGGCCGCCTTGAACGTCCTCGGCCAGAAGTGGGTGATGCGGATCGTGCGCGTTCTGGGCGAGCGGACCCAGCGCTTCTGCGAGCTGCAGGACGCCCTGGGCGGAGCCAATTCGGCCACGCTCTCGCAGCGCCTCAAGCTGCTCGAGGATGAGGGGCTCGTGGACCGGACGATGGTCTCCGAGGTGCCGCCCTGGGTCGAGTACTCGCTCACCACCAAGGGATCGGACCTGCGTCGCGCCATCGTCGGGATCGACCGCTGGGCGGATCGCTGGGCGCCCAACCTGTGAGCCATCCGGTTGCCGAGGAGCGGCCCGTCGAGCACGGCGACGCACTCAACCTGATCCGCACCGCGATCGCCGAGGCCCCGGGCACCGAGGCCGCCGCCCAGCGGGCGGTGGAGCTGCTCCACGATCGTTTCGCGCACTACGACTGGGTCGGCATCTACTGGCTCGACCCCAACGGGACGGAGCTGGTGCTGGGTCCGTGGATCGGTCCGGAGGCGACCGAGCACACCCGCATCCCGGTCGGGGTCGGGATCTGCGGGGCCGCGGCCGCATCGGGCCAGACCGAGATCGTGGACGACGTGAACGCCGACCCGCGCTACCTCGCCTGCTTCAGCACCACCCGCAGCGAGATCGTGGTCCCGATCTTTGCCGACGGACAGGTTGCCGGCGAGATCGACATCGACGGCTCCGACCTGGGCGCCTACGACCAGACCGATGCGATCTTCCTCGAGGAGATCGCCGCGCTCCTCGCCCCGCTCCGGCCGCGCGACGCCTAGCTGCGTAACTCGCGGCGTACTGGGTTTGAATGGCCACGGCGAATCACAACGTCAGGACGCACGCTCGATTCGAGGCGGTCTACGACGCGCATGTCACCGCGATCCATCGGTTCGTGTACGCGCGCGTCGGGAATCGACCTGACGCCGAGGACCTGACGGGACAGGTCTTCATGCGCGCCGTCGAGCAGCTCGACCTCGACCGTCCGGCGCCCCAGATCTCAGCCTGGCTGTACCGCGTCGCCCAGAACGCGGTCGCGGACTACTGGCGCGCCTTCTATCGCCTCCCTCAGGTGGGCGTCGAACAGGTTGCCGCATCCTGGGAACCGGTGATGCCCCAGCCGGACCCGCACGCCGACGCCGACGCAGATCGCGCCGCCGCCGCGGTTCGAGGCCTCCTGCAGCGACTCCCCGACCAATATGCCAGGGTGCTCGAGCTGCGCTTCCTGCACCGCCTATCGGTGGCCGAGACCGCCAGCAAGCTCGGCATCAGCCACGGCAATGCGAAGGTCCTGCAGTACCGCGCCCTCCGCAAGGCGGCGCTCCTGGTGGAAGCCGATGGCTGACAACCGCAGCGAGCTGCTCGATCAGTTCATCGATTCGCTCCTTGAGGGTGGCCGCCCCGCCCCCGACGGCATGGTCGGCGACGAGGCGCCCGTTGCCCGCCTGGCTGCCGAGCTGGCGGCCGCCGGTGACCCAGCGCGCGGCGAGCCCGATCCCGCCTTCGTCGAGCAGCTTCGCCTGCGGATGCGCGATGCCGACTCGGGGATCAGCACGGTCCAGGGCTGGTCCCTGCCGGCGGGGACGCCATTCCATCGAGTCCGACTGACCAGGCGTGACGTGCTGCGGGTGGGCCTCGGAGCGGCCGCTGGACTTGCTGCTGGTGCCGGCGCGATCTCGATCCTGCGACCCTCCGGACCGGCCCCGCTCACCGGCAACGGACGTCCACTGGTGCGCGACGGCGAATGGGTGGCGGTGGCGACACTGGCCGACCTGCCACTCGGCGCGGCGGTGCGCTTCAGCACGGTTGCCTTCGATGGCTACGTGGTCAACGACGCGGGCACGATCCGAGCGCTCAGCTCGGTCTGCACGCACATGGGCTGCACCCTCGCCTATCGGCCGGACTGGCACGACCTGCGCTGCCCGTGCCACGGTGCGAGCTTCAACCTGTCGGGAAAGCTGGCCAATGGGAGCTCTGGCTGGTCCGAGGCCAGTGGCTACGCCGGCGACACCAGGGCCTACCCCATCGACCTCCCCCCGCTGGTTCGGCCGCAGGTCAAGGTCTCCGGCCAGTCCGTGCTTGTCTGGACGGCGAAGACCTAGCCGGTCACCAGCTGGATCAGGTAGCCGATGATGTACGGCACCGCCAGCGCCACCACGACGGCGGTCAGCCCCAGGCCGACGTACAGGAGATAACGGAGGTTCGGCGGCGCGGGCCGCTCAGGCGGTGGGGTGGTCCGCCGGGCAAGATGCGACGGTCGTCGCGGCCTCTGGTGCTCGTAAGTGTGCTGGTGCGTCTCGCTCATGTCGTCGTTCAGCCTAGCCGCTCGACGCCGGCCACGATCTCTCGAAGTCGCGCGTGACGCTCCTCGCGCTCCGCTGCGTAGCGCTCGATCGCAGTCATGATGTGGCTGGGACCCAGGTGCGCCTCGTCCATCACCTCGTCGACGGTGCCGCCCGTGCGCCAGCGGTCGTCCCAGTCTGATGAGAGCGAGTACTCCTTCGCGACCGGGCCCTCCACGAAGTCGGTCATCAGCTTGAAGGCACGATTGGTGATGGCCATCCCGCTCCACTTGTCAGAGTCGGAGCAGATGCCGTCACGGTACGCAGCATCCTGCCGTCGGAAGAGCTGCGGAGAGATGCAGGCGACGATCCGCACGTTGATGCCCCGCTTGTCGAGATCCGGGAGTGCCTTCACCACGTTGGCCGTCGTGACTGTCCCCTGAACATAGACCGTGCCAGCGGACTGGGTGCCCGGCGCGACGTCCCGGATGAGGTAGGCGCCGCGCGCCGCATCGAAGTGCGAGGCCATGCCGAGTGCCGCGCGATCCGGGATGTCGACCGTCGGACGGGTGAGGTGCAGGGCAATGATCGGGACATCGGTCGCAAGGGCAGCGGCCAGCACGACCGGCACCTCGTTGTATTCCCATGGGTGCAGGTCGATGACGTGCCCCTCCGGGAAGAGCTGTGTGACGCCGGTCTCGTAGATGCCGAAGTGGGTGCGCGAGTCCTCGGCCGTCTCGGGGCCCGAGTGCCCGGCCACCCAGATCACCTTTCCGACCTTCAGTTCGCTGTCCTGGGCGAGCTGGCTGAAGAGCCGCATCGGGCCGTACTTGAGGTATGAGAAGGAGCCGTAGGTCGAGCAGGCGGCCCAGAACCCGTTGAAGGCAGTCATCGGGTCATCCGCGAGGTTGACCGTGGCGATCCCGACGGTCACCCCGGAGTTCGTGAACTCAGTGATCTGCTGCGGCAGGAGTGCGCCGCGGGGGTTGGTGTCGCGCTGGTACCAGCCCCAGCCGGGCATCGCGCCGAAGTCCTTGGCGAAGC
>JBDTYC010000151.1:0-3806 GCA_040005815.1 Chloroflexota bacterium | reverse complement strand
GCGCGTCGACTGAGACGCTCCCGTGGCGAGAGGCGACGACCCGGCAGGCCGTCGCCTCTCACATTATTCGACCCTTCGGAGGGACCTCGGCGAACGGCCGCTGGATCGGTCGATCAGATCGCGAGAGAGCGAAGTCTTGACGAGTACGCCGTGATTCACCGGGGCGAATACGCCAAAGCGGCGACCTGCGGTCAGGCCCGCCGACGCCAGGGGCGCTTGCCTGCCACGACACCCGGCTGCTCGAGAAACTCGATCCAACGTTCGGGCTGGTCGAGCCAGACCGCGAGGTGCTGTGCGAACCACGGTCCGGCCAGCTGCAAGGCCGGCCCGGCATCGGCAAGGAGTGGCATGAGCCCCTTCGCGGCAAACACGCGGATCCCGTCGATGCTGGCCAGCTCGAGGTACCCCTCGCCCGGGGGCTGGGGCCGGAAGATGGCGGTTAGGTCGCCGATCACCACGCTGCAGCGCCGACTAGCGAAATAGTCGAGGATCAGCATGCCGCCCCGCGCGCGGGTTGCCAGCTCGGGTCGCAGCCCTGGCTCCACGCCGATGCTGATCTCCGAGCGCGGGACCACTCGATTGTGCGGGACGTCCATGGGACCCCTAGCATCCCACACCGGCCGAAATGGCCGAGCGCAGAGTGCCGGGTGCTCAGGCCACTAAGCTGGACCCGGGGCTGCCTGCGATCGGCACGTACTGCTATCCGAACCTCATCCCGCTGTCGGACGCCGAGGTGCGCCACATCCTGGAGACCGTGCGCGGTTATCCCTACGAGCGCGTCTACAGCCTGTGGCAGGGGCGCGTCATAACCACAGACGGAGATGGCGCGCTGCAGCGCTCGGCGGACCGGTACCTTGCGCACCGCTGAGGAGCGCGAGGTTAGAGAACGCCCGTCGTCAGAGCTCGCTCGCCGTGCTGAAGCCTTAGTCGAGTTGTCCCATGTGTCCGATGCGTCCCACGGAGTTGTTTCTGAACCAGGTTGGGACGCATGGGACGATCCGACCAGAATCCGGGTATGCGGTACCAACCTTTCACCTCCCGCGCACCCACGCGGCTGGCGCCTGCTTCGACAGGACTGACCGGCGCCCCAATTCGACGAGTGCCGGCGCAGGAGCATCGATCTCTGTGAGTGCCGCGACATCAAGAGCACAGCTCCCTCGTATCCTTCGATCCATGGAATACGCAAGTCGGCGGCTAGCTGCACCACGCGCCAACAGGCCTCGGGCAGGTGGGAGGCGAGGTTCGCGGACGCGATGGAGTGTCGCGTCCGCCCTCGGGGCGCGCTGATGGAACACTTCGACTTGATCGTGATCGGAACGGGGTCCGGCCTCGAGGTTTCTGCGGCAGCAGCCGACGGCGGGATGAAGGTAGCGGTCGTCGAGGAAGGTCCCTTTGGCGGAACCTGCCTGAATCGCGGGTGCATTCCTTCGAAGATGCTCGTCCACGTGGCAGACGTCGCGCGCACGATCGCCGAAGCCGAGCGCTTCGGGATCCACGCCGCCATCGAGCGTATCGACTGGCCGTTCATCGCGGCACGCACCTTCGCGGAGATCGATCAGGAGTCTGCCGACATCCTCCAGGCCAATCGAGACGCCGCCAACATCACCGTCTTCGAGGGGCATGCCCGCTTCGTCGCTCACAAGCAGCTTGCTGTAGGGGACTCGCAGATCAGCGCCGACACGATCGTGATCGCCGCCGGCACGCGACCTTGGCTGCCACCCGTCCCCGGCTTGGCCGAATCGGGCTTCCACACGACAGACACGATCATGCGCGTGGCGGAGCTCCCCCGCCGCCTCACCATCCTGGGCGGGGGCTTCGTCGGTGCCGAGATGGCTCACGTCTTCGGCAGCCTCGGCTGCGAGGTCACGATCGTCACCCGTGGCCCGGCCATGGTTCGCGACGAGGACCGCGACATTTCGCGAGCGCTGACCGAGGCCTATGCACGCCGATTCACCCTCGTGCTCGGGTCCGAAGCGCGGGGCGTCACGCGCACCGACGCCGCGGTCAGGATCGAGGTCGGGCCCAGCGGCGAAGCAGACGCAGGCGTCAGCCGAGTCATCGAGTGCGACGCCTGCCTGGTTGCAGCGGGGCGCATCTCGAACGCAGATCGGCTGGCCGTCGAGGCGACCGGCGTCGAGACCGACGAGCGCCAGTTCATCCGAACCGACGACTTCATGCGGACGAACGTGGCAGGGATCTGGGCACTGGGTGACATCGTCGGTCGATATCGGCTCAAGCACAACGCCAACCTTGAGGCCGCGCATGTGGCCCACAACATCCTGAATCCGGAGGAGCTCCGTCCAGTCGATTACCACGCCATGCCGGCGGCGATCTTTGGCTCGCCCCAGATCGGAAGCGTGGGGATGACCGAGCAGGCGGCCGAGGAGCGCGGGATTCCCTACGCGGTGGCGACGTATGCGTATGACCAAACCGCCTATGGCCAGTCGATCGAGGACCGCGACGGGTTCGTCAAGGTGCTTGCCGACCCGAGTTCGGGCGAGATCCTCGGCTGCCACGTGATTGGCCAGGATGCGTCTGTGCTCGTCCAAGAGGCGGTGAACGTCATGCGCTTCAGGCTGCCGATCGATGTCATCGCCCAGTCGATCTACATTCATCCCGCGCTGCCCGAAGTGATGCAGGCGGCCTTCTCGTCAGTGGCACAGCAGGTTGCGCAATCGAGGAGCGAAGCCGCACCTGGGCCAGGTCGCTGAGCTTCGACGCCAGCACGACCAGGCCAACGGAGTCATGCAGGAAGCGAAGACGGAGGAGTCGCGCCTTCGCGGCGAGGTATCCGCTGCCGGTGCCCAGGTAGCCGGGAGCCGGGTGCGCGTCCCCGACGACGGCAACCGGGCGTACTCGTACAGCTCATCGACGGCCAGGTGATCTCTCGGTGACGGCGCGGGCCATCTGGACGACGAGGGGATAATTCGGCCATGCAGCCCAAAGAGACCGACGAGGAGTCCATTCGACAAGGCTCGCATCGGCCGGGGCCCCCTGCTCCATAGCTAGAAGTTCGCACCTTCGACGCTCACCGTAGGGGGCGCATCGGCCCGGTTTCGTCTGCTCGGCCAGGACTTCGACGACATCGACGTTCGGGCAACGCACCGATGCCCAGCTGCTGGCCTTCGAGGACCCCTGGTACGAGCGCTTCCTGGGAATCGCCCTTCATCCTTCGGTCTTGGTGCAGGCGCCGCCGCACACCGTGATCTGGGTGGCGAAGTTGAAGGCGCGTGGTGCCCCAATGTGGTAGCTGAGGCGCACCGAGCCAAGTAGGTAGTTACCCGCCCCGGTGCCAATCAGACGAATCACGAGTTGCCGCGGCCGACCCCTCTCGATGCGGTCACCGGGTGGGAGAGCACGCGCCCCCGCGGGCAGAGACTTCTGGCCCTCGGCGTCGAGGCGGATCCCAACTGGCAGCAGCCAGAAGCCGTCAACCGTGGCACCTTGGCCGATGATCGTCAGCGGCTCGACGCGGTCGAGCGCCACGGTGTGCTCGCTCCCACACGCCTGGAGCTCAAACAGCGGCAGGATGCGTTGCTCACCTGTCGCAAGGATGGTCGGCGTAGACTCGCCGGCATGACCGCCGATGAGGACGGTCGACAGCGGCGCGTAACGGCAGTCAACATTCTGGCCGATCGTGGGCGGCAAGGTCAGCCACACCAGCGCGACCAACAGAAGGGCGACGGTGCCGGTCAGCCCCCGCAGGAGGCCGCGCGACCAAGCCCGATGTAGCGGCTCTCCGACGCCGAATAGCAGGCTGCCGGCGAGGGCAACGCCCGCACTCGCCACCAGCCAGTCAACGAGAG
>JBDTYC010000150.1:0-3822 GCA_040005815.1 Chloroflexota bacterium | reverse complement strand
CCGGAGAGGTTGGTGCTGATGACCGACTGCCACTCCTCGTCGTCCATCCGCATCATCAGGTTGTCCCGGGTGATCCCCGCGTTGTTGACGAGGATGTCGACCTTGCCGAACTCGTCCATGGCGGCCTTGACGATCGCCTCACACGCCTCGCGTCCGGCGCTGGTGTCGCCCTGGATCGGGATCGCGGCGCGGCCCATGGCGCGGATCTGGGTGACCACCTCGTCGGCCGCCTCGGCGTTGCCGCGGAAGTTGACGCCGACGTCTGCTCCCTGGCGCGCCAGCGCGAGCGAGATGGCGCGGCCGAGCCCGCGGCCCCCGCCGGTGACGAGGGCGACCTTGTTGGTCAGGTCGAACATCAGCCCGCGACCCTCAGCTCGGGATCGACGACGCGGGGCTTGCCGAGGCGCGTCTGCTCACCCGGCGCCAGGAGCGCGCGCGCAGGGTCGGCGGTCCACTCGACGACCGCGGCCCCCGCGGTGTAGCCGGCCCCGAAGGCGACCATCAGGACCTTGTCGCCTAACTTCACCCGCCCGGCAGCAATCGCCTCGACCAGCGCCATCGGCACCGACGCCGCGCTGGTGTTCCCGTACTTCTCGATGTTGATGTAGAGCTTCTCGTCGGGGATCTCGAGCTGGCGCTGGACGTTCTCGATGATCCGCAGATTGGCCTGGTGGAAGACGAACTGGTCGACGTCGCCGACCGCCACACCGGCATCCCGCAGTGCCGCGAGGGCGGACTCCGCCAGCTGGCGCGTGGCGTACTTGTAGACCTCGCGCCCGGCCATCTGGATGAAGTGCTTCCCCTCGGCGCTGGTCTGGGGCGACGCGGGGCAGACCGAGCCGCCGGCGGGCACGATGATCCCCTCGTAGCCGGTCCCGTCGCTGAACAAGTTGAAGCCGATGAGCCCGCCCGGCTGCGACGATGCCTGGAGCAGAACCGCCCCCGCCCCGTCGCCGAAGAGGACGCAGGTGTTCCGGTCGTTCCAGTTGAGGAACCGGCTCAGCACCTCCACGCCGATGACCAGCACGTTGCGGTACATGCCGCTCTGGATGAAGCTGCTCCCCGTTGCCAGCGCGTAGAGGAAGCCCGTACAGGCCGCCTGCAGGTCGAACCCCGCGGCGTGCGTCGCCCCGAGCGCGGTGGCGACCGTGACCGAGGTCGCCGGCAGCGGGTAGTCCGGCGAGCATGTGGCGACGATCACGAGGTCGAGCTCGGTCGGGGCGAGGCCGGCGACCGCCAGCGCGTCGCGTGCGGCGTGGACGCTCAGGATGGTGGTGTTCTCGTCGTCCGCCGCGATCCGGCGCTCGCGGATCCCGGTCCGCGACACGATCCATTCGTCGGAGGTGTTGACGATCCTGGCCAGCTCGTCGTTGGTCATAACGCGCGACGGCGCATACATCCCCCATCCGGTGATCACGGCATTCGGCGCCATCGGTCCTCCTTCCTCCTTGGCTGGGTCAGCGGGGGTCGATCTCGACGATGGGCTGCTGGCGCTTGACCAGCGTCCCGCGCTCGACGAGGACGCGGACGACCTTGCCCGCGACGTCCGATTTGATCTCGTTGAAGAGCTTCATTGCCTCGATCAGGCCAACGACCGCGCCGGCGCCGATCTCGTCGCCCTGCTGCACGTACGGGCGTGCGCCGGGCGACGGGGAGGCGTACCAGACGCCCGTCAGCGGGGCGGTCACGAACCGCATCCCCGGCGCGGGCTCGCCATACGGGGTGAGCGGCTCCGCCGCAGCTGCTGGCGGACTGGCGACCGGCGCGGGGGTTGCGACGGCGGCCGCCCGGGGGCGAGTAAGGCGGACCACGAGATCCCCCACCTCGACCTCGAGCTCGTCCAGGCCGCTCGCTTCGAAGCCGGGCGCCAGCAGGTCGATGGCCGCCAGGACCTGCTTCGACTGGGCGTCATCGGCGCTCACGCGAGGTACCGTTTGAAGATGAGCGTCGCGTTGTGGCCGCCGAAGCCGAACGAGTTGCTCATGGCGGTCGCGATCGCCGCCTGGCGCGCGACATTGGGGACATAGTCGAGGTCGCAGTCCGGATCAGGGTTCTCGTAGTTGATCGTGGGCGGCAGGATCCCGTTCTCGATGGCCAGGATGCAGGCGATCGCCTCGATCCCGCCGCCGGCGCCGAGCAGGTGCCCGGTCATGCTCTTGGTGCTGCTGACCGGCACCTGGTACGCCCGCTCGCCGAAGGTGGTCTTGATCGCGGCGGTCTCCGCCTTGTCGTTCGGCACCGTGCTTGTGCCGTGCGCGTTGATGTAGTCGATCTGGTCGGTGGTCATGCCCGCATCGGCCATGGCGAGGCTCATCGAGGCGACCGCGCCACGGCCGCCGGGTGCGGGCAGGGTGATGTGCGACGCGTCGTCCGTCGCGGCGTAGCCAACCAGCTCGCCGTGGATCCGGGCGCCGCGGTCGAGTGCATGGTCGAGCGCCTCGAGCACCAGGACGCCGGCGCCATCGGCCATCACGAAGCCATCGCGATCGGCGTCGAAGGGGCGCGACGCTTTCTGGGGCGCGTCATTGCGCTTGGTGGAGAGGGCCCGCATCGCGGCAAACGCAGCGACGGGGATCTCGCCGATCCCCGATTCGGCGCCCCCGGCGATCATCACGTCCGCGTCGCCGCGGCGAATGATGTTCAGTGCGTCGCCGATGGCGTGGTTGCTGCTGCTGCAGGCGCTCACCGTCGCGTAGTTCGGCCCGCGGGCATTGGCGGAGATGGCCACGAAGCCCGCGCCCATGTCCGGGATCAGCGAGGTCACCAGGAATGGCCCGATTCGCTCGACCCCCAGGTCGTGCGCCTCGATCACGTCGCGGATCATGGTGTTGATCCCGCCGATTCCCGAGCCGATGATCACGCCTGTTCGCTCGGCCAGCGGCTCGTCGGTGATCGGGTTGGGGATCCCGGCGTGGGCCAATGCCTCAACCGATGCGGCCCAGGCGAGGTGGACGTAGCGATCGTGCCGCCGCACCTCCTTCTTTGGCATCACCAGCTCCGCCTGGAAATCTCTCACCTCGCCAGCGATCCTGGCGTCGAGGCGGGAGGGGTCGAAGGAGGTGATGCAGTCGATCCCGCTGCGCCCGGCTATGAGGGACGCCCAATAGGACGGCACGTCGTTGCCGATCGGCGTCACCGCTCCCATACCGGTCACCACCACCCGCTGCTCGTTGCGTTCGGCGGCGCTGGGTCGCTGCCATCGCCCGGTCACCGCGGCGCGCCTCCGGCGATCGACTGGTCGCGCGGAATGACGAAGCTGATGGTGGCCTCCACGGCGACCTCGCCGCCCACGCTGGCCACCGCACGAGCGCGGCCGAACATGCCGCGCAGCTTCTCCAGCTCCACCTTGAGCAGCAGCTGGTCGCCCGGCAGGACAGTCCGTCGGAAACGGCATTCGTCGATCCCGGCGAAGAGGGCCAGCTTGCCGCGATACTCCGGGAGGGCGAGGACCGCCACTGCGCCGGCCTGGGCGAGCGCCTCGACCATCAGCACGCCCGGCATGATCGGGCGCCCGGGGAAGTGACCCGTGAACTGCGGCTCGTTGGCGGTCACCTGCTTCACGGCGACGACCCGCTTCCCCGGCTCCAGCTCAATAACACGGTCTATCAGGAGGAATGGATAGCGGTGCGGGATGATCCGCATGATGTCGGCGGCCTCGAGCGGCAGGGTGAGGTCAACGGTGGTGGGCGCCATGTCGTCGGTCATCGGCGGTTCATGCTCCGTGCTGTCGAGCGCTGCCCGCCACGAAGGCGGCGGGACCCACCCGATCGAGCAGGTTGGTGCTCACCGCACCCTCCAGGAAGGCGGCGTTGTCGATGATCC
>JBDTYC010000149.1:0-3828 GCA_040005815.1 Chloroflexota bacterium | reverse complement strand
AACTGCCGATCCCCGGCATCGCCCAGCCCCGGCACGATGTATCCCCGCTCGTTAAGTGCACGGTCGACGGCAGCCACGTGGATGTCGACGTCTGGATGCGCCGTGGAGAGGGTGGCCACGCCCTCTGGCGCTGCGATCAGCGAAACCTGCTTGATCCGAGCCGCGCCCCAGTGCTTGAGGATGTCCACCGTTGCCGAAGAGGACCCGCCGGTGGCCAGCATCGGATCCAGGATCAGGCAAACCTGCACGGTCGCCGCATCGGGCAGCTTGTTGTAGTACTCGACCGGCTTCAGGCTGCGCTCGTCGCGGTACAGGCCGATGTGCCAGACCTCCGCGCTCGGCATCAGCTCGAGCATGGCGTCCACCATCCCCAGGCCGGCGCGCAGGACAGGGATCAGCCCGACCTTCGGCTCGAGCTCGACCGCGGCCATCGGCTCGAGGGGCGTCTCGATGGTGATGGGCTGGGTGGTCAGGTCGGCCATCGCTTCGTAGCCGAGGAGCCAGGAGAGCTCCCGGACGAGCTCGCGGAACTTCTTGGGCTCGGTGGCCCGGTCACGCAGCAGGGCGAGCTTGTGCGCCACGAGCGGGTGCTGCGAGACATGCAGGTTGTGGTAGCGCACCGGGTCCATCCGGCGAATTCTAGGCCTGCCCCAGTTTGCCCACTACCTCGATTTCTATTTGACTGCTAGGCTATCGGTCCTTACGCCGCTTCGTCGCGCCTTGTGCCGGCACGTTGTGCCCCGCGATGACGAGAAAGGAGCCAGCTGTGGTCTTCGGAACCAAGCGAGAAACCAAGGCCGACTCCGGCGTCCGCGAGGACGTTGTCGGCAATCTGTATCCGGATAGCTTTCCCGATGAGGGGGCAGAGATGACGCCCAATCCGATGGAGTTCCGCCGCGCCGATGCGGGCAACGAGAGCGTCATCGATCCGCATGCCCGCTTCAATGGCAAGTACGTCAGCGACCGCGACCTGCGGATCGAGGGTGAGGCGAGCGGCGAGATCGAGTGCTCCGGCACCCTGATCATCAGTCCACAGGCAAAGGTGCGCAGCACGATCACCGCCGCCAACGTGATCATCAACGGCGACTACGAAGGCGACGTCGACTGCGGCGGCCGCTTCGAGATCGGCTCGACCGGTCGCGTCAAGGGCAAGGTCAAGGCCCAGGTCCTGGTGGTGAAGGAAGGCGCTCACTTTGAGGGCGGCGTGATGATGACCCCCGAGGGCCGCGCCTCTTCGAACGCGCCCACGCCAGCCGCGAGCCAGGCATCCGCCAAGGCCGCTGCCGCGGCGCCGGCGGCCGCAGCCCCTTCGGGCGGCTCAAGCAACATCTTCAACAAGGAGCGCGAGGCTCCTCCCGCGGCCGAGGGCACCCCCACCGGCCCCGGCACCTCCGGCAACTCCTGATCCGATAGGTCTCGGCGCCCGGGTGGCCCGCCTCCTGGTCGAGGTCACTCGTGGCGACCGTGTCGAGTCGCGCCACCGCGGCTCCATTGTGGTCATCTCGCCCTCGGGCGAGATGATCTCCTCGGTCGGGGATCCTGAGGAGCTCGTCTTCGTCCGATCAGCGGCAAAGCCCTTCCAGTTGGCGCCATTCGTCGCCTCCGGGCGCTTCGATGGCTACGACCTGCCGAATCCGGTCGAGGCGCTCGCCGTGATGTCGGGTTCGCACTCGGGCGAGGACCGCCACGTGAGGACCGTGCAGGCGATCCTGCGTGGGGGAGGGCTCACTCGCGACGTGCTGGCCTGCGGGACAGCCGTTCCTACCGACAGCGACACGGCCGAGCGGCTGATCCGCGACGGCGAGCCGCCGACCGCTATGCGTCATAACTGCTCGGGCAAGCACGCTGGCATGGCGCTCCACGCCAAGGCCGCCGGCTGGCCAATCGAGACCTACTGGCAGCCGGACCATCCGGTACAGCGGCTGGCCCTCGAGTCGATGGCGATGATGACGGACACCCCCGCCGCCGAGGTGGTCACCGCCACCGACGGGTGTGGTGCAGTGACGTTCGCCGTGTCTCTGCGCGGCCTGGCGCTCGCCTTCGCCCGGCTTGCGGACCCGTCGAGCGTGCCGGACTCCTCGATGCGGGATGCGTTCCGGCGCATTCGGGACGCGATGATTGCCCACCCGGAGCTCGTGGGCGGGGATCGCCACGAGTTCGACACTGCCCTGATGCGTGCTGCGCCGGACCGTCTGGTCTCGAAATGGGGAGCCGAGGGGGTGCAGGGCGTTGGCATGCTGGCGAGCGCTCGCAGGGAGAGTAGCGCACCCGCGGGGCTGGCCCTCAAGATCGAGGA
This sequence comes from Chloroflexota bacterium, assembly GCA_040005815.1. GTDB lineage: Bacteria > Chloroflexota > Limnocylindria > QHBO01 > QHBO01 > CF-167. Next base: position 1,532 of record JBDTYC010000149.1, on the reverse strand, counting down.
CGGCGACCGCTCCCGACGGGCGCGCCAAGTCGCAAGCTGCGAGGCCCTGCGCCAGTTGGGAGTGCTTGATGTGTCCGCCCTGGATCGACTGGAGGAATACGCCGCCCCTCAATTCGTGGATCCACGCGGCGACCTCTCCGGCTCTGTGCGCCCGGCATTCCAGCTCACCGAGTGAGTACATTGTCTGCATACGTACGAGGACCAACTGACCGATGAACGGGCAGAAGACCGTTGATGAGTACATCGCCGCCTTCGATGACTGGCGCACCGATGCCATGAAGCGCCTGCGCGAGGTCGTCAGGGAGGGCGCGCCGCACTCCGCGGTGGGGATCAAGTGGGCCCAGCCGGTCTGGGAGTGGAACGGGCCGATGATCTGGATGAAGGCCTACCCCAAGCACGTCGACATCGGCTTCTGGCGGGGCACCGAGATGGATGACCCGAAGAAGGTGCTCACCGGCGACGGCGAGCGGATGCGGCATATCAAGATCACGTCGGTCAAGCAGATACCGGCCGATGCGCTGCGCGACCTGGTCAAGCAGGCGGTGAAGCTGAACACCGCGAAGGGCAACCCGACGCTGGGTCGGTGAGGGGCGCCACCACGGCCGCGGCCCTGGTCATCGGCCTGGCGGCCTGCGGTCCCGCGGCAGCGCCATCGGTCCGGGAGGGTGCATTGCGATACGTCGCCCTGGGCGACTCGTACACGATCGGAACGTCGGTGAACGCCGCAGAGAGCTGGCCGAGCCAGCTGGTCACCAGGGTGCCGTCGCTGCAGCTCGTCGCCAACCTGGGCGTGAACGGCTACACGTCGCGCGACCTGATCGACGAGGAGCTGCCGGCCCTTGCGGGGTTGCGGCCAGAGTTCATGACGCTGTTGATCGGCGTGAACGACGTGGTCCAGGGCGTCCCCACATCGGCCTATCAGGCCAACGTCGCGATGATCCTCGACGCGGTGCTGGCGCTCGCGCCGAACGACCGGCTCGTGTGCGTGGCGACGCCGGACTACACGGTCACGCCGCAGGGGGCCGCCTTCGGATCGCCGGGCCAGCAGCAAGCGGGCATCGAGCAAGTCAACGCGATCCTGCGCGATGCCTGCGGCCAACGGGGCATTCGCTTCGTGCCGGACACGTTCGAGATCTCAGGGAGGGCCGCCACTGAGCGCTCACTGGTCGCCGGCGACGGCCTGCATCCCTCGGGCAAGCAGTACGGCCTGTGGGTCGATGCGATCCAGCCGGTGGTCGAGGAGCTGCTGCTACCATCGGGCGATCCGTGAGCACGCCTGACCTCACCCCGATCCGCGTCCGGATGGCGCCGAGCCCAACCGGGCCGCTGCACATCGGGACGGCGCGGACCAGCCTCTACAACTACCTCTTGGCGAAGCACGCGCGCGGCACATTCGTCCTGCGCGTGGAGGACACCGATGTCGCCCGCGGCACCGACGAATGGGAGCAGGACATCATCGACAACCTGCACTGGCTCGGCATCTCCTGGGACGAGGGGCCGCAGGTGGCGGGTGGCGACGACATCGGTCCGTA
>JBDTYC010000148.1:0-3871 GCA_040005815.1 Chloroflexota bacterium | reverse complement strand
TGCTGGCTCTTCTCGTCCTGGATCGCCACCATCATGCCGGTGGGCAGGTGCGTGATGCGGACGGCGCTGTCGGTGGTGTTGACGCTCTGCCCGCCCGGCCCACTCGACCGATACACGTCGATGCGCAGGTCCTTGTCGGGGATCTGGATCTCGACCTCATCGGCCTCGGGGAGAATGCTGACCGTCGCGGTCGAGGTGTGGATCCGGCCCGCCGCCTCGGTAGTCGGCACACGCTGGACCCGGTGCACGCCGCTCTCAAACTTCAGGCGCGAGTACGCACCGTGCCCCGCGATTTCGGCGATCGCCTCCTTCACGCCGCCGCCGGCGCCCTCGCTGACCGAGATCAGGTCGAACTTCCAGCGCCGCCGCTCGGCGTATCGCGCGTACATCCGGTAAAGGTCGCCAGCAAAGAGAGCCGCCTCGTCACCGCCGGTCCCCGCGCGAACCTCGAGGATCACGTCGCGGTCGTCGTTCGGGTCGCTCGGGACCAGGAGCCGCCGCAGCTGCGCGTCGACCGCCTGCTCACGGGCCTCCAAAGCCATCAGCTCCTCGCGGGCCATGGCACGCACCTCCTCGTCAGGGTCATGCGCCATGGTGCGCGTGGACTCCAGCTCGTCACGGATGACCGTCCAGCTGCGGATCGCCTCGACGATCGGCTGAAGCCGCGACAGCTCGCGACCGAGGGCCTGCAGGCGCGTCGGGTCGTTTGCCGCTGTCGGCGTCGCCATCTCGGCGACCACGGCGTCATAGCTCGCCTCGATCTGCCGCAGGCGATCGATCATCGTTCCGTGGGAGGCGCTTGCTCTCGATCCGCCGCCAGGCATGACTCCAGAGAGGCGATGCTCACTTCCAGCATGCCGTGATCGGGCGGGCGCGTGGTGAGCGCCTGGAGCCAGAGGCCGGGGGCGTAGATCGCCCGCACCACAGGGCTGCCGTAGTGGCTCGCCCCGAAGCGCACCAGCTCGTACGCGAAGGCGGCAATAACGGGTACCAGCACGATCCGGGACAGGAAGAGGAGTGGGAGCGGTACCCCTGCCCGCGGGATGAGGCCGAAGAAGAAGATGCTGATCACCACCACAATGAGGAGGAAGGTCGTCCCGCAGCGCGTGTGAGCGGTGCTGAACCGATCGACCTCGTCAGGCGTCAGGGGGCGATCGGCCTCGTGGGCGCTGATCGCCTTGTGCTCCGCACCGTGGTAGGCGAAGACGCGGCGAACGTCGGCCATCCGCCCGATGAGCCAGATGTAGGCGACGAAGACGGCGAGGCGGATCCCGCCCTCCGCCAGGTTCGCGAGGAGGTCGCTGGTCGTGGCTCGCTGCGCGAACGTTGACAGGAAGAGCGGCAGGACGAAGAAGAGCCCGACCGCAAAGCCGATCGAGATCACCATCGTCACCGCCATGGTGCCCTTCCCGATCTGGATATCCTCGCCCTCGGCGGCGATGGCCGCCGAGCGCATGAGCATCCGGGTACCGATCACCAGCGCCTCGTAGAGAACGAGCACGCCGCGGGCGAACGGGACCTTTGCCCATCGGCCACGAGCCATGGCCGCGGGGAGCGGCTCGCTGTAGGTGCGGATCTCGCCGGATGGGGGCCGAACGCTCATCGCGACCGTCGTGCGGCCGCGCATCATCACGCCCTCGATCAGCGCCTGCCCACCGTAGAAGAAGTCGGGCATGCGAAAGCGAGGCCGCTCGCCAGCACGGGCGATCGAGGTGATCACGAACGGGCCGGCCGCGGCCAGCAGCTCGGGGACGAGGAAGAGGAGGTGGGGCGCCAGCCGCGCCCGCCACCCGGTCAGGTGGCGGAGCACGTTACGAATCGCGCTGCGAGCGCTCCATGCGTCGCTGGAACCGCTCGACCTGGCCGGCGGTGTCGACGATGTTCTGGGTCCCGGTGTAGAACGGGTGGCAATTGGCGCAGACCTCGACGCGGATCGAATCCACGGTCGAGCCGACCGTGAACGAGGTCCCGCAGACGCAGTGGACCTGCGCCTGATGGTACTGCGGATGAATATCGGCCTTCATGGCGTGGCTCCTGGGATCTCGCGGCCCTAGGCCGCTGACGTATCTGAACTGATGACGCTGACGCGCTTCTTGTGCCGGGTCTGATGGCTGAACTTGACGGTCCCCTCGCTGGTAGCGAAGAGCGTGTAGTCGCGGCCCATGCCCACGTTCTCGCCCGGGTTGAAGGTGCTCCCGCGCTGCCGAACGATGATGGTGCCGGCGTTGACCTGCTGGCCGTCGCCGCGCTTCACGCCGAGGCGCTGCCCCGCCGAGTCGCGGCCGTTCCGGCTCGAGCTGCCTGCCTTCTTGTGTGCCATCGATCGTTACTCCTCTGCCTTCGGCTTCGTCGCTCGCCGCGCCTTCGGCTTGTCCGTCGCCGACTTCTCAGCCGCCAATTTCGCGGGGCTCGCCGGCTTCTTCGCCCGGGGACGGGCCGTCTTGGAAGCCGCCTTGGTGACCGGCTTGGGCGCTGCCTTCTTCATCGTCGCCGCCTCGACCGGCGCCTCGCCCGCATCGGCCCTGGCCTTTGCGGCGGGCTTCTTGGCCGCCGTCGGGTTGATTGCGTCGATCCGAACTCGGGTCATGTGCTGTCGGTGTCCCGTCCGGCGGCGGTACTTGACCTTCTGCTTGAACTTGAAGATGACGAGCTTCGGTCCGAGCGCCTCGCCGAGGACCGTCGCGCTGACCGAGGCCCCCGCCACGGTCGGCGTGCCGATCGTGACGTCCTCGCCGTCCCCAATGAGGAGGACGCGATCGAAGGTGACCTGGGCGCCGGCCACACCGGGCTCGCCGTCAAGACGCTCGAGCATGAGCGTGGTGCCGGCCTCGACCCGATATTGCTTTCCGCCGCTGCTGAGGACGGCGTACATGGTCATCTCCGAGATGCTGCGAATCGATAAACTGCAATGCCGGGGCGCGTGCCGGGCCGACGCACGGCGAAGCGGCCAGGTGATGCGCCTGCGGGACGGCGAGTTTACCGAGCGATCGGAGGGGTGTCAACGAAGAGGAGACGGGTCCGGACCGCCGGCCCCGCACGCAGCGGCAGGTCCAAGGCCTGCACCACATCCTCCGGCCGGCCCGCACCGCTCGCATCCAGGCGCAAGATCAGTCGCAGCCTGCCCCGATGGGCCTCCTCATCAACTTCAAGCACTTCGGCGTCCTCGAGCAGGGGGCGCAGGTCCCGCGGTCCCGCATCGGCCCGGCGCTCGCTCTCGCCGCGACGCCGCTTCCCGGGCAGCTGGCGCGCGGCCAGCAGCCTGACCACGGCCCCGCGCAGGGCGTCGCTCGTCAGCTCAGGCCCGTCGCGCACCTCCACTTCGTACTCGGCGGCACGCAGCTGCGAGGCGGCCGAGGGGAAGCCATGCCACACCTCGCGCGCGTCGACCACCTCGATCCCTTCGGGGAGCAGCGCTGCGGCGGACTGGATCTTGCCGACTGGCACCAGGTCGTCGAAGTAGGCCTCGAGCACCTCGCCCCGCAGCTCGATCCCCACCGGCAGGTTGGCGGCGAACTTGAGGCGCGGCCGCGGGTGCTGTGCGTTCGAGGTCGCCAGCGGCAGCCCAGCTTCGCGGAACGCGCGCTCGAACTCTGTGAGGAGCTCGGCCTGCCGGATGCGCAGGGCGGGGTGGCGGCGAGCGAAGAGGATCTGCCAGCGCTGGCGCGGCTGGTCGTTGGCTCTGGTTGTCATCGGCCCGATGGTACCCCGCGGTCAGAAGGTTGGCTTCCACGAGTGAACCCGGACCGATTGCAGGAGCCCCATCCCGAAGAGCAACGAGATCATGGATGACCCGCCATAGCTGATGAACGGGAGCGGGATGCCGGTGACCGGCATGATCCCCGTCACCATCCCGATGTTCACCGTGATCTGG
>JBDTYC010000147.1:0-3878 GCA_040005815.1 Chloroflexota bacterium | reverse complement strand
GGCAAGCGCGAGGTCTTCGAGCGCTTCGAGCCGGCGGTGCGCTCGCTGGCCCCCGAGGGGGGCTACCTCTACTGCGGACCGGCTGGCGCGGGTCACTACGTGAAGATGGTCCACAACGGGATCGAGTACGGGCTGATGCAGGCGTATGGCGAGGGCTTCGACATCATGCATGCCAGCGAGTTCGACCTCGACCTTGCCGCCGTTGCGCGCCTCTGGAACAACGGATCGGTCATCCGCTCGTGGCTGCTCGAGCTTGCCGGCGACGCCTTCAAGAAAGAGGGGAACGACCTGGCCGACATCAAGGGCTGGGTGGAGGACTCGGGTGAGGGCCGCTGGACGGTCGCGGAGGCACTCGAGCACGACGTGCCGGCGCCGATCATTACCCTCTCGCTCCTGCAGCGCCTCCGCAGCCGGCGCGACCCGGACAGCTTCAGCGATCGGGTGCTCGCCGCGCTGCGTAACGAGTTCGGTGGACACGCGGTCAAGTCATCCGACGAGGGTTCCTGAGCCACGATGGCCACTCGCAGCGATCCCGCTGATTCGGCCGCCGCGCGGCCGCCGACCGCGCGCAACCCGCTTCGAGCCGGACTACGGCTCGATCGAATGCCCGAGCCATGCACGATGGTCATCGTTGGCGCGACCGGCGACCTCACCGAGCGGAAGCTGGCGCCGGCCCTCTACAACCTGATGCTCGGCGGCGCCCTGCCGCCGGAGTTCACGGTGGTGGGCTTCGCGCGTCGAAATCTGACGGCAGCCCAGTTCCGCACCCACCTGCGCAAGGGGATCGACGAGCACAGCCGCAACCGCCCGGTCAAGGCGGCGATCTGGGAGTCGTTCAGCGCGGGGATCGAATACCAGTCCGGCGAGTTCCACGACGCGACCGCCTGGGCGGCGCTCGCGAAGCGCCTTGAGCGGATCGACCGGGATCGGGGGACCTCCGGCAACCGCCTCTTCTATCTGGCGGTGCCGCCCAACCTCCACGACGAGATCGTGCGGCAGATCGGCGCCGCCGGACTCTCGGGCGCGGGTGGTGGCACCGACCTGCGCTATCGCGGCTGGTCGCGCGTGATCGTCGAGAAGCCGTTCGGCGAGGACCTGGCCAGCGCCCGCAAGCTGAATCGCCAGCTGCGCGAGGTCTTCGACGAGGACCAGATCTACCGGATCGATCACTACCTGGGCAAGGAGACGGTCCAGAACCTATCGGTCTTTCGCTTTGGCAACGGGCTCTTCGAGCCGATCTGGAATCGGCGCTATATCGACTCCGTGCAGATCACGGTGGCCGAGACCGTCGGAATCGAGGGCCGCGGCGAGTCGTACGACCAGACCGGCGCGCTGCGCGACATCGTCCAGAACCACGTCCTCCAGCTGATGGCGGTCTTCGCCATGGAGCCGCCGGTCGAGTTCAAGGCGGCCGACCTGCGCGACGAGAAGGTCAAGGTCTTGCGGGCGGTGAAGCCGATGTCCCCAGCTGAGGTGGAGGCGTCAACTGTTCGCGGCCAGTACGTCTCTGGCTGGGTGGAGGGGAAGCCGTTGCCCGCCTACCGCGAGGAGCCCGAGGTCCCCTCGAACTCCGATCGCGAGACCTACGTCGCGCTCAAGTTCGCCATCGAGTCGTGGCGCTGGGCGGGGGTCCCGTTCTACGTTCGGACCGGCAAGGCGCTGCCCACCCGCGTGACCGAGATCGCGGTCCAGTTCAAGCGGGCTCCGCTGGCCCTCTTCTCGCGCGCCGGCGCCCCTCCTCTCGAGCCGAACATCCTGGCGATCCGTGTCCAGCCCGACGAGGGGATCCTCCTGCGCTTCGGTGCCAAGGTCCCGGGCCCCGGCCTCCAGATCCGGGGCGTCAATATGGACTTCCGCTACGGATCGAGCTTCGCGGTCGACTCGCCCGACGCGTACGAAACGCTCCTGCTGGACTGCATGATCGGCGACGCGTCGCTCTTCACCCGTGACGACGAGGTGGAACGGGCGTGGGGGATTCTCGATCCCATACTGGAGGCGTGGGCCGCGGGCCAGGGCGGCCGCCTGCATCTCTACCCTGCCGGCAGCTGGGGTCCAGCCGCGGCGGACGAGCTGATCGAGCGGGACGGACGGGCATGGCGAAGGCCGTAGGCCGGCCAGAAGCCGCACGACGCGCGGTGGCGCTGCACCGCCGCCTGATGCGGTTCGGGGAGGCCGAATCGACCGTCTCCGAGCCCTGGGTCGAGCGCGACACCACCGTCGAGGCTGTCGCGGCGCATCTCGCGCGGCTGTGGACCAGCCCACTCGACGGCGATGACTCGAGGGTCACCGAGAAGGGGATGTCCCACGCCCGGGCGTCGGTGCTGAACCTGATCGTGATGGTGCCCGATGAAGCAGCGGCGAGTCGGGTGGTCGAGACGATGATCGGCCTGGGCGTGCGTCATCCCTCGCGCGCCATCCTGCTGGTGGCCGATCCGAAGGCCGGCGGCCCCACCCTGAGTGCGAGCATCACCGCCCATTGCCACCCTGGGCCGGAGGGCGCCGAGCCGATCTGCTTCGAGGTCGTCGTCCTCACGGTCCATGGCGAGGCGGCCGAGCATCTCTCCGGGATTGTCGCTCCGCTGCTGATCCATGACCTGCCGACCCACATCTGGTGGCCGGGCGATCCGCCCTTTGCGGACCCGATCTTCGACCAGCTAGTCGAGATGGGTGACCGGGTGGTGGTCGAGAGCGACGAATTCGGCGACCTGCTGCGCGGTCTCCGGCGGCTCACCACACTCCGGCGCCGGAGCGGCGTCGGTGACCTTGCCTGGCGTCGCCTCGCCTGGTGGCAGGAGCTGACCGCCGAGTTCTTCGACGCGACGCGGTTCCGGCGCTACCTGCCGAACCTGAACCGGCTGGTGATCCGGTACGCGGTGCCGTCCACTCACGCGCCCCGGCGCCGGAAGCCAGGGAGCGCGCGGCCAGCCCCCTTGAACGTCGCCTCGCCGCTGGCCGGCCCGATGCTCTACGCCGGCTGGATGGCGTCCCGGATCGACTGGAAGCGATACTCCACCGCCCAGCCGCTCGACCACGGACGCCTGAGGCTCAAGCTCGAGGGCCGCCACGAGATGGTCGACCTCCAGATCGAGCCGTTCGAGACCGATGCGCTGACCCCTGGCGAGCTCGTCTCGGTCCGGATGCGCGCCTTCGGCGAGACGGGCGCGGCCGAGTTCATCATCGAGCGCTCTGCCGACGAGGCGGTGGTGGCAACGAATGCCGATGGGATGACCGCGCTCCTCCGACGCATGCCGATGGAGCAGCCGAACGAGTCCGAGCTGCTGGCAGCGGACCTGGTCATGGATCAGCACGACCCGGTGTACGAGGCCGCCGTCCGGGCCGCCGCCGTCTTTCTCGCCTCCGCGCGGCAGGTCGACCTGGCCGGGTGAGCGTCGAGTTCAGGGTCCTGCCCACGCCCGCAGCGCTCGCTGAGGCGGCCGCCGACCGGATCGTCGCCGCCGCCCGCAACGCGATCCGGCGCCGAGGCCGATGCTTCCTGGCATTGTCGGGCGGCTCCGCGCCGCGCCTCGTGTATCCACTCCTCGCCGCGTCGCCGCGGGTCGACGCGGTCGAATGGTCCCGGGTCTCGTTCTTCTGGGGGGATGATCGGGCCGTCCCGCCTGACCATGCCGAATCGAACTACGGAGTGGCCCGTGTGATGCTGCTCGACCATCTGCCTGGGCTCCGATTCAACGACGTGCACCGCATGCCCGCGGATGCGCCGGACCTCGCGACCGCCGCGGCTGGGTATGACCGAACGATCCGCCGCATCCTCACCCCGCTGCGCATCCCGGACCGACCGCAACTCGACCTGGTCTGGCTTGGGATGGGCCCCGACGGGCATACCGCGTCCCTCTTCCCGGGTGCCAGCACCCTCGACG
>JBDTYC010000146.1:0-3935 GCA_040005815.1 Chloroflexota bacterium | reverse complement strand
AGACGACGACCGTCGTCAACCTGGCGGCGTATCTGGCCCTCTCCGGAACATCGACGCTCGTCATCGACCTCGACCCCCAGGGCAACGCAACGAGCGGCCTGGGGATCGACCGGAGGTCTCTGGATCAGTCGGTGTATGACGCGCTCACCGAGGGTGTCCCGATCGGCGATCTCGTGCTCGGCACGCCGATCCCCGGGCTCGACCTGGTGCCGGCGGCGCTGGCCCTGTCGGGTGCGGAGATCGAGCTGGTCGGGCTGCCGGCTCGGGAGCATCGGCTCTCGGCCAGCCTGGCTGATCTGGGTGAACGATACGACCGGGTGCTCATCGACTGCCCGCCCTCGCTCGGGCTGCTGACGGTGAACGCCCTCACGGCGGCGGACGGGGTACTGATCCCGATCCAGACGGAGTACTACGCGCTCGAGGGACTGAGCCAGTTGGTGAACACGATTCGCATGGTGCGAGAGGCGCTCAACCCGCGCCTGGAGATCGACGGCGTTCTCCTGACAATGTATGACGGCCGTACCCGCCTGTCGGTCCAGGTGGCGGCCGAGGTGCGTCGCCATCTCGAGGGCGCGGTGTACGACACCGTGGTCCCACGCAGCATCCGCCTCTCAGAAGCACCCAGCCACGGCGTCCCGATCGCGATCTACGACCCTTCATCGCGCGGAGCCGAGGCCTACGGCCGCCTCGCCGCGGAAGTCACCGCGCGTGGCTAAGACCTTCGGCCTGGGACGCGGGCTGGACGCCCTCATCCCGCGAGCGGCGCCGGCGTCGGACATTCCCGAGATCCCGGTCGATCGCATCGCACGCAACCCGCGTCAGCCGCGCAGCCGGTTCGACGAGGGCGAGACGGCCGAGCTCGCGGCCTCGATTCAGCTGCACGGCGTCCTCCAGCCAATCGTCGTGCGCGCAGCCGCGGACGGCGGATATGAGCTGATCGCAGGGGAGCGACGGCTGCGCGCCGCACGCATCGCGGGTCTCACGCACATCCCGGCCGTGGTTCGCGAATCTGCCGATGGGGAGCAGCTAGAGCTCGCGTTGGTCGAGAACCTCCAGCGCCAGGACCTGAACGCGATCGAGGAGGCTGCGGCGTACCGTGAGCTGATCGACCGGTTCGCGCTCTCGCACGAGGAGGTCGCGCGGAAGGTGGGGAAGAGCCGCGTTGCGGTCAGCAACGCCCTGCGGCTGCTCGACCTGACACCGGAGACGAGGGAGGCCGTCGGCGACGGGCGGATCACCGAGGGGCATGGACGCGCGCTGGCGGCGCTCACCGTGCCGGACCTCCAGCGCGCCACTCTGCTGATCGTGATCGAGCGTCACCTCTCGGTGCGCCAGACGGAGGAGCTAGTTCGCCGGGGGCGCGACTCGGCACCGTCACGGCGGGGGAGCAACATCTCCGACGACCTCTCCGACCTCGAGGCACAGCTGCGAGGCCTCCTCGCCACCCGGGTCGGCATCGTTCGCACGCGTCGCGGCGGCCGACTGGTGATCGACTTCTATTCCGACGAAGAGCTTGATCGACTCCACGCGATCATCGCCCGCGGCGTGGCAGGTGCCTCGTGACCGCTGCGCCGCAGCGCCGGCCGCGGCGCAGCAACGTGGGATCGGACTACACCGCCGAAAACATCCAGGTGCTCGAGGGCCTGAGCGCCGTACGCAAGCGGCCGAGCATGTATATCGGCTCCACCGACTCGCGCGGCCTGCACCAGCTTGTCTGGGAGATTGTCGACAACAGCATCGACGAGGCGATGGCCAACGTCGCAACGCGCATCGACGTCACGCTGCACAAGGACGGCCAGGTGGAAGTGGTGGACGACGGTCGCGGCATCCCGGTCGGAAAGCACCGGTCCGGGAAGGATGCGCTTGAGGTCGTCCACACGGTGCTCCACGCAGGCGGCAAGTTCGGCGGCGGAGGCTACAAGGTCTCCGGTGGACTTCACGGCGTCGGTGTGAGCGTGGTCAACGCGCTCTCGGTGGCCATGCGGGTCGAGGTCCTGCGGGACGGCAAGCGCTACGTGCAGGAATACAGCCGCGGGGCGCCGAAAGGCTCGGTCAAGCAGCATGGGGGCGCAGCGGAGGCCAACCGGGGTCTCGCGACCGCCAAGGAGCGCCAGCACGGCACCCGCACGTTATTCCAGGCCGACCCGGAGATCTTCGAGGACCTCGACTACAGCTGGGATCTCATCGCGACCCGCCTCCGCGAGTCTGCCTACCTGAACAAGGGCGTCTGGGTCTGCCTGCGCGACGAGCGAACCGATCGCGAGAAGAACTTCTACTTCGAGGGCGGCGTCACCAGCTTCGTGCGGCACCTCAACCGGCGGCGGGACGTGCTGAACCAGCGACCGATCCACGTGGAGCGGATGGTGGGCACCACCAGCGTCGAGGTCGCCCTCCAGTACAACGACGGCTTCGCCGAGAACGTCCTCGCCTTCGCCAACAACATCCACACCGTTGACGGCGGAACCCACGTCACCGGATTCCGGGCGGCGCTCACCTCCTCGCTGAACGACTGGGCGAAGAAGGCTGGGGTGCTCTCCGAGAAGGACGCGAACCTGAGTGGAGACGACGTGCGCGAGGGCCTCACGGCGGTGATCAGCGTCAAGCTGACCGATCCGCAGTTCGAGGGTCAGACGAAGGCGAAGCTAGGCAACGCCGACGTCAAGGGCGCCGTCCAGGCGGCCGTCACCGACGGGATCATTCAGCACCTCGAAGAGAACCCAGCCGATGGCCGACGGATCATCGAGAAGTCGGTCACGGCGGCCCGCGCCAGGGAGGCGGCGCGCAAGGCGCGGGACCTCGTCATCCGCAAGGGCGCGCTCGACGGAATGGCGCTGCCCGGGAAGCTGGCCGACTGCCAGGAACGCGACCCGGCGCGCAGCGAGCTCTACATCGTGGAGGGCGACTCCGCCGGCGGTTCTGCCAAGCAGGGCCGCGACCGCCGATCACAGGCCGTCCTGCCGTTGCGGGGCAAGCTCCTGAACGTCGAGAAGGCACGCCTTGATCGCGTCCTGTCGAGCGAAAACATCCGGCCGCTGATCATTGCCCTGGGTGCGGGGATCGGCGATCAGTTCGACATCGCCAAGCTGCGCTATCACAAGATCTGCCTCCTCTCGGACGCGGACGTGGACGGCGCGCACATCAGCACGCTCCTCCTCACCTTTTTCTTCCGGCACATGCCGGACGTGATCGAGCATGGGTATCTATACCTCTGCCAGCCGCCCCTCTATCGGGTCAGCACCGGCAAGGTGACCAGGTACGCCAAGGACGAGAAGTCGCGCGACCAGGCGATCAAGGATCTCTCACGAGAGGGGAAGACGAAGAACATCAGCGTCCAGCGTTTCAAGGGGCTGGGCGAGATGAACCCCGAGCAGCTGTGGGAGACGACCATGAACCCCGACACCCGGACCCTGCTGCAGATCTCGGTGCGGGAAGCTTCCGATGCGGACGAAGTCTTCAGCACGCTCATGGGCGAGAAGGTGGAGCCTCGCCGGGACTTCATTCGTGGCGAGGCCCGCAAGGTCCGCAACCTGGACTTCTAAGACGGAGCCGAGACGAGACCGATGCCAAGCCGACACGTCGCCGACATTCGCCAGGTCGAGGGGAAGACCGGCCGGACGCTGGAGGACTGGTGTGCCCTGCTGGAGGCGAATGGCGTTGGGGAGCGCCGCGAGGCGGTCAACTTCCTGCGCGATGGGTACGCCGTCAGCCACGCGTTCGCCCTGGCCATCGCGGCCCACTGCCTGCGGCCCTCGCGCAGCGATGAGTTCGGCGCGGACTGGGACGCCGATGAGGACCGCTGGTGAGCTCGAAAGGCGGCACGGCCACGATCGGCAGCAGCCGGATGATCCGGGCCGCCGACGGTCGCGGCTACGCGTTCGCCGACCACAACTGCTTCGCATGCGGCGGTACGAACCCGATCGGGATGCACCTGGCGA
>JBDTYC010000145.1:0-3938 GCA_040005815.1 Chloroflexota bacterium | reverse complement strand
CGACGATGTGGTACTTGTCATTCAGGATCAGGATGATGTCGCTCTCGTAGTTGATGGCGCTGCTGCCGCGCAGGTGGTGGTTGCGCAGCCGCTTCGCCTTCAGTCCCTCGCGGTCGGCGGCGACGATGGCGATCACCGGGATCTCTTGCGACAGCGCGATGTCCTTCAGCCCACCCACGATGCGGGTCACCTTCTCGGCCTCCTCGGACGGTTCCGGGATGACCGGCACCTTCTGGAGGTAGTCGATGAAGAGGACCAGGCGCTTCTCCTCCGGGCCGCGATGCTCGGCCACGAGGGTGCGCAGGTTGTCGATGGTGGACCCGGTGGCGGTGCCGCGCATCAGGTAGAGGTTGCTGCCATAGCGGGCGATCCGCTCGAGCGAGGGTCGCAGGCGCGGGTTGGTGCCCAGCTTGGCGCGCTGCCCCGCCTCGACGGCGGCGGCGTAGCTCTGCATGACCTCTTTCTTGACGTCCTGGATCTTGACCGCGCCCGTCTTGGCGGGCAGGTGATGGAGAGCCGACTCCATCGCGATCAGCCGCTGGATGAGGTACTCCTCCTCGTGCTCGAAGCACACGTAGAGGGCGGTCGCCTGCCCGGATGCCGCCATGTTGCGGGCCATCTGGAGCGCCATGGTCGTCTTGCCCTGCCCCTGGGCGCCACCGATCAGCATCAGCTCGCCGGGTCGCAGGCCGCCGCCGATTGTCTTGTCGAGCGGCACGAAGCCCGTCCCGATGGGCTGGAACTCGTCGACCTTGCCCGCGGCGACGCGTTCGTTCAGGTTAGTCAGCACGTCCAACGCCGATCGCGGCGCGAGGGCGCCCACCTCGCCGTGCACCCGCCATTCGTCGACCGACGGGGCGACGTCGGCGAGAGGATCGGCCTGTGAATCGGTGGTCGGGTCGTCAATCATCGGTGCCGGGGCTCCTCACACACGAGCGTTGTTGCGCATGGTGCCCATGCGCAACGCAGCCGAGTATACGACCAGCCCTCTTGGCTCCGGAATGGTCCGAAAGGGCTATTCGGAGGTCCAGAGGACTACGCCGGCTGCGGCGCGGGCTTCCTCCGGCGCTTCGGCGGCTGCGGAGCAGGGAGATCGTCCCCAGCCTTGACCTCGCCAGTCCGGCGGGGCGTCGGCCCGGAGGTGCCCCGAGGCGGGAGGACCCCGGCGAAGAGCGATTCGAACTCTTCGCTCTCGATCGTCTCCTTCTCGATCAGGAGTGCCGCGAGGCGGTCGAGCACCTCGCGATGGCCGATGAGCGACTCCTTGGCGCGCTGGTACGCCCGGTCGATGATCGCACGGACCTCCGCGTCGATCTTGGCGGCGATCTCGTCGGAGTAGTTGCGCTGCTCGCTGATCTCGCGGCCCAGGAAGATCATCTCGTCCTTCTTGCCGAAGGTCAGCGGGCCGAGCTCCTCGCTCATCCCGTACTGGGTCACCATCGCCCGAGCTAGGCCGGTGGCCTTCTCGATGTCGTTGCTGGCACCGGTCGTCGTGTCCCCGAAGACGATCTCTTCGGCGACGTGACCACCCAGCATGCCGGCCAGCTTGTCCTCGAACTCGGACTTGGAGTGGAGGTATCGGTCCTCAGACGGGAGGCTCATGGTGTAGCCCAGGGCCATGCCACGGCTCACGATTGTCACCTTGCTGACTGGATCGCACTTCGGCAGCACCCGCTGCACGACTGCGTGCCCGCCCTCGTGGTAGGCGATGATCGTCTTCTCTTCGGGCGTGATCAGGCGGGAGCGCCGCTCCGGCCCGGCCACGACGCGGTCGATCGCCTCGTTGAAGTCCGCCGGCGCGACCGACTTCTTGTTATGGCGCGCGGCCAGGATGGCCGCCTCGTTGACAAGGTTGGCCAGGTCGGCCCCGGAGAAGCCGGGCGTCCGACGTGCGAGCTCGTCGAGGTCGACGGTCTTGTCGAGCGGCTTCCCCTTGATGTGGACGTTGAGGATCTCCCGGCGACCCTTGATGTCCGGCCGATCGAGCACCACCTGGCGGTCGAAGCGGCCCGGGCGCAGGAGCGCCGGGTCGAGGACATCGGGCCGGTTGGTGGCGGCCACCACGATCACGTTGGTGTTCGTGTCGAAGCCGTCCATCTCGACCAGGATCTGGTTCAGCGTCTGCTCGCGCTCGTCATGCGAGCCGCCCAGCCCGGCGCCACGCTGGCGTCCGACCGCGTCGATCTCGTCCACGAAGACGATGCAGGGCGAATTGCGCTTGGCCTGCTCGAAGAGGTCGCGCACCCGGGATGCGCCAACGCCCACGAACATCTCCACGAACTCCGAGCCGGAGATGGAGAAGAACGGCACGCCGGCCTCGCCGGCGACGGCGCGGGCGAGAAGGGTCTTGCCGGTTCCTGGAGGGCCGACCAGCAGTACGCCGCGGGGGATCCGCGCGCCGAGCGAGTTGAACTTCTCGGGGTACTTGAGGAACTCGACCACCTCGGTCAGCTCCTGCTTCGCCTCGTCAACGCCGGCGACGTCGTTGAAGGTGATGACCGTCTTGTTGCCGAGGAACATGCGCGCCCGGCTCTTGCCGAAGCTCATCGCCTGGTTATTGGTCCCCTGCGCCTGCCGCATCATGAAGAAGATGAAGCCGCCGATGAGGAGCACCGGCAGGAAGGCGGTGATCAGGAGGCCGAGCCACTGCCCGGCAGCGCTCTCCTCGACCGCCGAGTAGAGGATGTCGCAGTTGCCCAGGTCGGGGCTGCCGGCGGCCGCGCAGACCTCTGCATTGACATTCACGAACTCCGACGGGACGACGACGGTGCGCGGCTTGCTCTGGTCGTCCTTGATGACGACACTGAGGCGCGTCCCGTCCTGCTCGACGGACTTGATGTTGTCTTTCTGCGCGTCGCGGAGGAGCTCGCTGTAGGTATAGGGCGCTTGGGGATTGCTATCCACGATGTAAGTCCACAGCAGCGCCAGGCCGAAGACGGCCAGGACGACGAGGACGACGCTGTTCCGGACAAGTCGGCTGCTCAAAGGTGGCTCTCTTCCAGTATCCGCTGAGGGATCGGCCATCGAGCGCGTTCGCTCATCAGCCTGGCTGCGCCTGCGCACAGGTCACGGCCAGTATAGGTGCGAGCCGGCAACGCCAACAAACGACCCATCCGGGCCATGACCGATGGCTGCGATGCGCAGCTCACACCATAGGTACGAGATGGGATACCGGACGCTTCAATCCAGCCGGATGCGCCGTCCCCGGACTGATGCTGTGCGTCCCCCGCCGAGCTGAATGGTGACCCCGCCATGAGGTCCCTCAGCCGCTTCCAGGAGCGCCTCAAGTCGCTCAGCCGATGGCGCCGGATCGCCGAGTGCCAGTCGCAGGACGCGGCGGCCGAGGGCACGGGCCGGCGGCCGGTGCCAGTCGATGAGGCCGTCCTCGTCATCGCGCCGCTTTGCCAGCTCGGCAGTCGCCATTGCGTCGAGCAGGTCGTCGTCGTCAGCGGCGAGGCGACCGAAGCGGGTGAGGGCCTCGACCGCGGCGGGATTCACGCGCTCGAGCGCCGGCAGCAGGTTGGCTCGAACGCGGTTGCGGGTGTGGGCGAGATCTGCGTTCGAGGGATCGGTGGCGTAGGCGATGCCGGCCTCGTCGAGCGCGGCGCGGAGGGTCGCCTTGCGTGCCCGGAGCAGCGGTCGCACGATGCGTCCGCGCCGTTCGGGAATCCCGCGCAGCCCCCGCACCCCGCTGCCGCGGGCGAGGCGCAGCAGGATCGTCTCCGCCGCGTCGTCGGCGGTGTGCGCGGTGGCAATCAACGCGCCGGGGTCGTGGGCGGCGGCGATCTCCTCGAGGAAGCGGTAGCGGGCCTGGCGACCCGCATCCTCCAGCGACCGGTGTTCGGCGGCGGCCAGCGCGGCCACGTCGACGCGCCGCAACTCCGCGGGCAGCCCTCGGGCGGCAGCCGCTGACGCCACGGCAACGGCCTCATCGGCCG
>JBDTYC010000144.1:0-3992 GCA_040005815.1 Chloroflexota bacterium | reverse complement strand
AGCATCGGTCCTTCCTGGTGCGCCACGACGATGGGGGACTGGCCGGGATCGTGACCCTCTCCGACGTGCGGCGGACGCCGCGCGAGAATTGGGAGGCGGCGCGCGTGACCGACATCATGACTCGCTACGCCGATCTCGCCACCATCGGCCCCGATGCCGAGCTGGAGGCGGCCCTGAAGCTCCTCCAGGAGCGGGAGGTGAACCAGCTGCCAGTGGTGACGGATGAGGGCCGGACCGTGGTCGGCCTCCTGACCCGTGCCGGGATCCTGCGACTGATCGAGGCGCGGATGCGCCTGGGCGTCTAGCCCGATGCTCTCCGTCGAGGAGGCGCGCGAGCGGATCCTGGTGCGCGCCCGGGTCACCGAGGCCGAGGAGCTCCCCCTGCTGGAGGCAGCCGGCCGGGTGCCCGCCGTTGCGAGCGTGACGGCCGTGGTCGACGTGCCTCCCTTCGCCAACTCGTCGATGGACGGCTTCGCCCTGCGGGCGGCCGATGCGCCCGGGGAGCTGCCCCTCGCCGCTGAGGTGGCGGCCGGTGCTGCCTCGCTGCCGACAGTAGCGCCGGGCACTGCCGTGCGGATCATGACCGGCGCCCCGATCCCTCCCGGCGCGGACACCGTCATTCCGCTCGAAGAGGCGCAGATGGTCGGCGACGATCGCGTCCGGCTGCCGGCGGCCGACGTGGGCCGGTACGTGCGCCCCGTCGCGCACGACACGCGGCGCGGCGACGAGCTGGCGCTGGCGCTCGAACCGCTCTCGGCGTCGACACTGGCGATGCTCGCGTCGCTCGGGGTCGGGCGGATCGGCGTGCGCCGACGGCCGCGGGTCGCGATATTCTCCACAGGGGATGAGCTCGCCCCGCCAGGCGAGCCACTCGGTCCGGGCCAGATCCACGATGCCAACTCCGTCTCGCTGGCCGCCGCCGTGCTCGAGTCGGGCGGGGAGCCGCTGCTCCTGCCGGGCGTTCGCGACGAGCCTGCCGCAATCGACGCGGCGTTGCGCCATGGATCCGCCAGCACGGACCTGGTAGTGGTGAGCGGGGGCGTGAGCGTTGGGCAGCACGACCACGTGCGGGCCGGGATCGAGCGGCTGGGAGAGCTGGCCTTCTGGCGGATCGCGGTCCAGCCGGGGAAGCCACTGGCCTTCGGTTCGATCGCGGATTGCCCGGTGATCGGGCTGCCGGGGAATCCGGTGAGCGCGCTGGTCACCTTCGAGCTTTTCGTCCGGATCCTGCTGCGCGGGATGCTCGGCCTGACGGGGGACGGACGGCTCCACCTGTCGGCCCGTCTCGACGCGACCGTGCCGAAGGATCGCGAGCGACGCGCCTACCTGCGGGTCGTAGTTCGACCAAGCGACGACGGCTGGGTCGCCACGCCAGCCGGGGGTCAGGGATCGGCGCAGCTCCGCTCCCTTGCCGCGGCGAACGCCCTGCTGGTCGTGCCCGAGGGAGAGACGGCGGGGACGGCTGGGGCTCGGTACGATGTCGTCCTGATCCGAGGAATGTCGTGAAGCCATCGCACCTGGGTCCCGAGGGCGCGCCGCGCATGGTCGACGTCGGGAAGAAGCCGGTCACCGCGCGCCGTGCGGTCGCCGCTGCCAGCGTGCGCATGCGGCCAGACGTCCTCGGCTCGCTCGTCGGCGGAGGTGGACCGAAGGGCGACGCGTTCGTCGTCGCGCGCCTGGCAGGGATCGCGGCCGCCAAGCGCACCGCCGAGCTGATCCCGCTCTGTCATCCACTGCCGCTCGACCGCGTCGAGGTCGAGCTGACCGCCGACCGCGAGGCCGGCCTCGTCACCATCCGGGCCGAGGCCAGCGCGACCGCGCGGACGGGCGTCGAGATGGAGGCCCTGACCGCCGCAAGCGTGGCTGCGCTCACGCTCTACGACATGGCCAAGGCGCTGCAGCGGGACATCGTCATCGAGCGGGTCGAGTTGCTCTCTAAGGAGGGTGGCATGAGCGGCTGGTGGTCGCGCGATGCTGTCGGGGATGCCGCTCTTTCAGGCGTGCACGAGGCCATGGTCATCACCTGCTCGACGCGCGCCGCCGCCGCCGAGCGGGGAGACGAATCCGGCCCGGCGGTGGTCGCTGCCCTGCGCAACGCCGGATTCGATGTCGCGGCCGAGCCAATCCTCCTCCCCGACGATGAGGATCTCATCGCGTCGACCCTGGTCGCGCTGGCCGATGCCGGAGCGGGGCTGATCGTGACCAGCGGCGGCACGGGGCTCACGCCGGGGGATCGCACTCCGGCCGCGACGCTGCGCGTCGTCGACCGCGAGGTGCCCGGCCTGGCGGAGCTGATGCGCGCCAAGGGCCTGGCGTCGACCCCGATGGCCGCGCTCTCACGTGGAGTGGTGGGCGCCCGTGGAACGACGCTGATCGTAAACCTGCCGGGATCGCCGCGTGGCGCTGTCGAATCGCTCGGGGCGGTCCTGCCCGTCCTGCGGCATGCGCTGGAGCAGCTCGCCGGGGGCGATCACTAGCGCCCGTTTCCCGCGTCGGCGCGGCGGGAGTGGCGGGTAGCATGGCCGCCATGGAGGTTGGGGTCCCGTTCTACCCGCTGATCGTGGTGCCAGCCGCGGCCGGCATCGTGCTCTTCTGGCGCCGCGCCGGCCGCCACCTGGCCGTCCTCCGCGCGGGGCGGCCGATCGACCGTCTCGATCAGCCACTGCGCCGGATCTGGGGCGTGATCGTGTATGTCATCGCGCAGCGACGGCTCCTCAACGAGCTCGGTCCGGGGCTGATGCACGCCTTCATCTTCTGGGGCTTCCTGGTCCTGCTGGTGACGACCGGGAACTACTTCACCAATGGCCTCATCGAGACGATCCTGCGCTGGCCGCTGGGTGGCATCGCCTGGTTGGCGGCCGTGGCGATCGCGAACCTGTTCATCGGCCTGGTGCTGGTGGCGTTGGCATACGCGATCTGGCGTCGCGTCGTGCAGCGGCCGGCTCGGCTCGCCCTGAGCCGCGACGCGTTCGTCATCCTGGGCATGATCCTGGGGGTCGTCGTCAGCGAGGTCGTCGGCGACGCCCTCCGATTTGTCGCCCACCCGGATGACCCGGCGCGCGTCGTGGCGATCCTTGCGGGACCGCTCTCGCTGGCCCTTGAACCCCTCGGCCCAGATGCTGCCGCGACCGGATTCGGGATCCTCGCCTGGGCTCACATCGGCTTCGTGATGGTCTTCGGCACCTACCTGCCCTACAGCAAGCACCTGCACATCCTCACCAGCGAGCCGAACGTCTACCTGCGCAACCTCGAGCCACGCGGCGCACTCCGCAAGATGGACCTGGAGGCCGAGCCGCCCCCCGGCGAAGAGCTCGTCTTTGGTGCCAAGGGCCTCAAGGACCTCACCTGGCGGCACCTCCTCGACGGGCTGTCATGCACCGAGTGCGGCCGCTGCATGGAGTTCTGCCCGGCCTCGATGACCGGCAAGACCCTCTCACCGAAGCACTTCATGGAGGGCCTGCGCGACCAGATCGTGGCGGCGGAGACGGCCCTGGCCGCAGCGGCCGGAGCCCAGCGAGCCGCCAAGGGCGGCGCGGCGGGTGGCGTGGAGGCCTCAGACAGCTCGCTCAGCCTCGCCCGCGAGCGGGCGGTTGAGGCCCTCTCGCTGCCGTTGGTCGACCACGCCATCCCCGAGGAAGCGGTCTGGCAATGCACCACCTGCGGCTGGTGCGTGGAGGGCTGCCCGGTGCTGATCGAGCATGTCGACAGCATCGTCGAGATCCGCCGCAACCTTGTCCTCGAGGAGAGCCGCTTCCCGAAGGAGCTGAATGCGGCGTTCCGGAACATGGAGACCGCCGGAAACCCATGGGGACAGCCGAAGAGCGCCCGGCTCGACTGGGCGAAGGGGATGGATGTGCCGGTCCTTGGGGCTGACGGCGACGGCGGCACGAGCGCCAGTCACCGTGGGGTCCTCTACTGGGTGGGCTGCGCCGGCGCCTTCGACGACCGCAACCGCAAGGTGGTGCGCGCCATGGCCGCCCTCCTGAAGCAGG
>JBDTYC010000143.1:0-4103 GCA_040005815.1 Chloroflexota bacterium | reverse complement strand
ACGGGGGCACGGGGGCACGGGCCGGAAGATGCTCGTCGACGCCCTCTTTGAGAGCGTCGATGTGCTCGGCTTCCGCGAGATGGAACTTCGCCTGACACCTGACGGCGTTGCTCACGGATTCCACGAGGTCATCCCCGGGCGGGTCGACCTGACTGTTGGCTATGGTCGGGGCGAGAGGATTTGAACCTCCGACCTTATCGTCCCGAACGATACGCGCTACCTGGCTGCGCCACGCCCCGACTGCCCGACGAGTCTAGCAGCCGGTTCCGCTACGCGTCCGTGGCGGCCAGGGCGAGCCTGGCGAGTCGCTCCCACTCCGCGGACTGCTCGAGCGGGACCACCACCCAGGCCTTCATCGGCCTGCTCCCCGAGGGATCGAACTGCTGCACGCCGGGGAGGCGCAGCGCGGCGGCGACCGCCTCCGGCGCGAGCTTGAAGGTCATGGCGTCGCCCCACAGGCCGCCGAGCGCCTTGCCGTTGCGCTTGAGGGTGGGCATCCCGAACATGCTGCTGGCCTTGACCCCGGCGCCCGCGAGCTCGGCCGCGATCTCGTCATAGCGGCGCTGGGTGGCAGGGGAGACCGGATGCTGTTCCTGCAGCATCAGGACTCCAGGATCGTTTTCAGGGTTTCGAGGGTGCGGACCTCGCTCTCCATCGTGCTTTGGACGGCGCGCCCCATGACCAGCCGCTTCCAGCCGGTCACCGTCGCCTCCAGCGCGAGGCTGACGGCCGTCCCCCCGGCTTCCGACTTGAACCGATACTCCCCCGTCGGTCGAACCGGTCCCGCGATGGCCCGGAACGCTATCCGACGATCAGGCTCGAACGCGATGATCTCGTAGTCGGCCGCGATCCGACGGCCGCCCGGACCCTTGACGCCCTGCCGGTAGATCGCGCCGAGTCCCTCGCCCGACTGGCGGGCCACGTCCAGCACGCCAGGTCGCCAGCGCAGGGCGTTCTCCCCGTCGGCGACGAAGGCGAAGACCTCGCTGGCCGGCCGGTTGATCGAGACCGAATGCTGCGCGGATGGCATGGCACCGATGAGAGTAGCGCGTCGCGACGTTCGGCGACGCACCCCTACACTGCGCCGATGGCATGGCTCACCGACGCCGATCGCCGCCTCATTGGGCTCACCTGGCTGGTCAAGCTGGGCGTGCTGCTGGCAGGTGCGATCGCCTACGTGACATTCCGCGGAGCCGTGATCGACCAGCCGGGCGACCTGCTGCGGATGTGGAACCACTGGGACGCGCCGCATTACCTCGACCTGATCGTCTTCGGATACCGCGCCACCGATGCGGGCGACCTCTTCGGACCGCACGGCTATCGGTCGATCTACCCCGGCGACCTGCCCCTCTTCATCGTCTTCTTCCCGATGTTCCCGTGGCTCGCCACGCTGGTGAACGTCCTGGTCGGCGACCCTCTGGTGAGTGCCTTCGTCGTCAGCACGCTGGCCTCGATCTTCGTAGCGCCGCTCCTCTACCGCCTCGTGCGGCACGACGAGGACGCGTCCGTCGCGCTGCGCTCGGCGTGGTTCCTGCTCATCTTCCCGACGGCCTACTTCCTGCACATCGGCTACACCGAGGCGCTCTTCATGGCGCTGGTGCTCGGCTCATTCCTGGCCGCTCGCACTGAGCGCTGGTGGCTCGCCGGGCTGCTCGGCGGGCTGGCGGCACTCACTCGAGTCAACGGGCTGATCCTGATCCCCGCCCTGGCGGCCGAGGCCTTCACCCAGTGGCTGCAGCGGCCAGCCGAGGAGCAGAGGCTGCGGGTCGAGTGGCTTGCGATCGGGCTGGTGGCGGTCGGCTTCGGCGTCTACCTGGGCCTGAACCAGGTGGTCTACGGCGACCCGGTCGCATTCCTCGTGCCGCAGAAGGAGCATTGGTTCAAGTCGCTGGCGTGGCCCTGGGAGGGGATCGACGGCGTCCTCGGCTGGCTCGACGCGCCGAAGCCGGACAACGCGCTGATGCAGGGCTGGATGGAACTCCTCTTCATCGCCATCGGCCTCGTCGCGACGATCCACAGCGCGTTGCGCTTCCGGCCGTCGTGGCTGGCCTGGATGGCGGGCAACTGGCTCCTCTTCGTGTCGACCTCGTTCGTGATGTCCACGCCGCGCTACGTGCTTACCCTCTTCCCGATGTACGTCTCGCTGGCGCTCGCCTCACGGCGGACCACGACGCTGGTGCTGATCTCTGCGGTCAGCCTGGTGGGCATGATCTATTTCACAGGCCGCTTCGCAACCGGCTGGTGGGCCTTTTAGAGCACCCAGGGGAACCCTTGGTGCTATTTGGTAGCCTGATCCCATGCCACGGGACGCGTCCGAGGATGAGGGATGGCGCCTCTCCTTGACCGAGCCCGGCATGGCGCCCCAGTCAAAGATCTTCCGCCGGCTGCCGTCCGACCCGCGATGCCCGGTGTGCCTCGCGCCCTACGGCCCTCCGTTCGGGCCGATCGTGCGCCTCCTCGGCTTCGGCCGTTCGAAGCGCTACCCACAGCTGTGCAACCCGTGCTTCTCCATGATGCGGCACTATCGAGGCGGGGCCGAGATTTCCCTCACGGTCCTTTTTGCCGATGTCCGCGGGTCGACCGGGATGGCGGAGCGGTCATCGGCGTCTGAGTTCTCGGTCCTCCTGGCGCGCTTCTACGAGCTGGTCACCCAGGCGGTTCGTGACGAGGGCGGCATCATCGACAAGTTCCTGGGAGACGGCGTCATGGCGCTCTTCATCCCCTCCTTCACCGAGAAGCGGAATGCTGAGCATGGCCTGGCCGCGGCGCAACGGATCCTGCGCGAGGCGGAGCTGCCGATCGGGATCGGCCTGAATACCGGCCTCGCCTTCACTGGCTTCCTGGGGCCAACCGATGAGGTGGCAGGCTTCTCGGCGGTGGGCGATGCAGTGAACGTGGCCCATCGGCTGGGCGAGGCGGCAGGTATAGCTGAGCTCATGGTCGGGGGCGACGAGCTGAGCTTCGGCGAGCCTCCGGCCCCTGAGCCTGGCGGAACCTGGGAGCAGCGGGAGCTGCAGGTCAAGGGGCGGGATCAGGCCGTTCGCGCCTGGAGCCTGCGGCTGCAGTCACCCGCCGCGTCTTGATTTCGGGCGCAAAAAGAGTCCCGAAGGAACCGCGGCGACCGTTGATGTAATCTCCAGTCGGCCAGCTGCCCCTCCGGGACGCCCCTAGCATGCCAGCCTCCGGCCGAGGCACACAAGGGGACTTATCCACCACTTCGTGGCGATCTCGCGGAGTTATCCACATCGAATCCGCGAGCGCTTCCCGGACGGCGTCTAGCCCCCGATCGCAATGGCCTGAAGCCCCGGCAGCGCGTCGACAGCGTCGGTCCGTCGCAGTGGAATCCAGGCCGCCAGGTGTCCGTCCGGTCGGATGAGAAAGGCCGATGGGCCGGCCCCACCGTACGTTCGCCGGATCTCGCCCTCCTCGTCGGAGAGCGCCGTGACGCCGGCGAGGGGGCCCTCCGGGCCGATCGCCACGATCTGGCATGGCGCTGGCCAGGCCAGCCGCGAGGCACGGATGGCGACCGCCGCGGCGTCGCGCGGCGAGTCGCTGACCAGCAGCGTCACGAACCCGGTCCCGAACAGGTCCCGGAGGCGGGTCGCGTTCGCCCCGTCGAGGGCGCGGCAGGAAGCGTCGGGCGCAACGCCGCCGATTGCCGGGATGCGGTTCTCGCGCGCCTCCGCAACCACGATCGTGGATTCCGCATAGCTGAACGGCTGTGCCAGGCGCCCCGAGTTGACGAGGCGCCGCAGCTGGGGCATCCGCAGGCTGCCGCGCAGGATCGCATTGCGCAGGAGGCGCCGGAGGCGGTTGCGAGGGACCATGAATCGCATGCTCGCGTCGGTGACCGACAGGTTCTCCAACGCGGCCGCCCGCCGTTCGGCATGGTAGCTGTCGAGCAGGCCATCCGACGCGCGGCCGGAGAGGACGATGGCAAGCTTCCAGGCGAGGTTCTCGGCATCGGCGACGCCGGAGTTGAGGCCACGTGCACCGAACGGGCTCACCAGGTGCGCGGCGTCGCCGGCCAGGATCACGCGGCCGGCGCGGAATCGCTCGACCAATCGCTGATGGAACCGGTACAGCGTCGCCCACAGCAGCTC
>JBDTYC010000142.1:0-4118 GCA_040005815.1 Chloroflexota bacterium | reverse complement strand
CGGGGGCCAGCGAGCGCACCGCCGGCTCGAAGCGCTCGAAGACCTCGCGCTTGCCTCCGACCATGGCGCAGAAGCCGACCTGCAGCCCCCAGATCCCGCCGCTGACGCCCATGTCCAGCAACTCGAGGCCGCGCGCCTCGAGCTGGGCGGCGCGCGCCTGGGAGTCGTGGAAGTTGCTGTTGCCGGCGTCCACGATGACGTCGCCGGTCGAGAGGACCTCGGCCAGTCGCTCGATCAGCTCTGCGGTGGCGTCGCCCGAGGGCACGCTGATCACGACGTGCCGAGGGGCGCTCGTCAACGCGACGACCGATTCCAGCGACTCCGCGACCGTGACGTGGCCGCCGTTCTCGGGCTCCGCGGCCAGGTCGGTCGCCACCTCGGCGTGCCGGTTCCAGGCGACGACGTCATGCCCATTGCGCGCCAGGCGGCGGGCCATTCCGGCCCCGATCCGCCCCAGGCCTGCAATCGCGATCTGCATCTCTTCCTCGATCGTCTGCGGTTACGTGAATCCTCAGGCCCGAGCCGGCTCGCCGAGCGTGGCGTGCATCATCGCCTCCAGGCGGGCGAGGCCAGCCTCCGGATCGGCAAGGTGCAGCCGGAGGACGCGCCTCCCGCGTCCCTGGAGCGCGGCCAGGTCGCCGGCCGCCTGCGCTGCGATCAGGATCCCGAAGCTCTCCGGCCAGCCGGGGATCGGCAGGTCGCGCCGCGGGTCGGCGGTGAGCTGCAGGAAGATGCCGGACGGCGGTCCGCCCTTGTGCAGCTGCCCGGTGGAATGCAGGAAGCGCGGCCCGATGCCGAGGCTCGTCGCCAGCCCAGCCCGGTCGCGAACCAGGGCGCGGAGGCGCTGCAGCTGCTCGACCGTGCCCGGGTCGGCGGGAAGGTAGGCCAGCAGCGCGAAGTAATCCGACGGCGCCGCCGTCTCGAGCAGCGCACGCAGCGCTCCCTCCACCGTGACCGGCTCGTCCACCAGGATCGCCGCGTCGGCATACGCCGCGATGCCCGGCTCCGCCACCAGCGGCACGGGCTGGGCGAGGGCGCCCTGCGCCCGATACGCATCCAGCAGCGCCTTCGTCGCGTCCTTGGCCTCCTGCACGTTCGGCTGATCGAAGGGGTCGATGCCCAGCAGCATCCCGGCGGCGGCGGTCGCGACCTCCCAGCGGACGAACTCGGCGCCGATGTCGAAGGGATCCGCCAGCTCGAGCATCTGCACGGGATGCCCGAGTGCCTCCAGCTCGTGTGCCACTGACGTCGCGTCCGGATCGTCTTCCCCTGCCAGCGTGACCACCAGGAATTGACGGTCGGCCCCGTATGAGGAGGCGGCGCCAAGCGGCTCGCCAACGATCGGGACGATCCCCCGACCGGCCTTTCCGGTGCTCTCGGCCACGAGCTGCTCGATCCAGTCACCCAGGCTGGCCAGGCGCGCTGAGGTGAGGATGGTGAGCTTGTCGCGCCCAGCGAGCGCCGCCTCGCCCATCGCCGCTCCCAGCTGCAGGCCCGGGTTCTGCGGAGAGGGGCGCCGGCAGGCGTCGGCCATCGAGGCGGCTCGCCGGAGAAGCTCCCCGAGGTCCACGCCGTGCAATGCGGCAGGCAGCAGCCCAAAGACGGAGAGCGCGCTGTATCTGCCACCGACATCGCTTGGCCCCTCGACGATGGCGCGGAAGCCCTGGGAGCGGGCAAGGTCCGCCAGGGGTGTGTCCGGATCGGTGATCGCGATGAAGTCGAGCGCGGGCGCGTGCGCGCTCATCGCCGCGTGGAACGCATTCGGTTCCGTGGTCGACCCGGACTTGCTGCTGACGCAGAAGATCGTCCGCGCAGACTCGGCCCACTCGCGAAAGCCACGGACGGCATCGGGGTGGGTGGAATCGAGGATGCGCAGCTCCAGGCCCGCAGATCCGGACCTGGCGCCGCCGAGCGCGTCGCCGACGACCCGGCTGAAGAGCTCCGGGGCGAGGCTCGAGCCGCCCATCCCCAGGACCGCAGCGCGGGTGTAGCCGTCGTCGCGGACTTCGCGGGCGAGGCGCTCGAGCTCCGGGATCCGCTGCCGCATCGCGTCCGGGAGGTCCAGCCAGCCGAGCCACGCGGCGACTGCGTCGGGCGTCTTCCCCGATACAGCCCAGAGGCTCCCGTCCTTCGCCCAGAGCCGGTCGGCGACGCCTTCATCGGCCCAGCCGGCGAGGCGTGCCTCCACTGCGGTTGCCAACCGGGTGGCGCCTGCCGGGGCGGTCACGCCGGAGCAAGCGCCTTGCGCTGGGCGTCGATGACGCCCATCAGGTCCTCGAACGACTTCGCGAAGGCGGCGACGCCCTCGACGATCAGCTCGTCGGTGACGGTCTCCATCCGCATGCCGAGCGCCTCGACCGCACGGATCGCGGCGAGCGCCTCATCCAGGCCCACGTCCAGGGTCCGGCTCACCACACCATGGTCGAGGAACGCCTCGATCGTCTCGTTCGGCAGGGTGTTGACCGTCTTGGGGCCGATCAGCTCCTCGGCGTACATGACGTCGCGGTAGACGGGATTCTTGGTGGAGGTGCTTGCCCAGAGGCAGCGCTGGACACGGGCTCCGGCAGACGCCAGGTCGTCGAACTCGCCGCCCTCGAAGATCTCCCTGTAGGCGTGGTAGGCGACCTTTGCGTTGGCGATGGCTGCCTGCCCGCGCGCCTCGAGCGCCGCCCTGCTGCCGATCTCGTCGAGCGCCTTGTCCACCTTGGTGTCGACGCGACTGACGAAGAAGGAGGCGACCGATGCCACCCGCCCGATCTCGCCCCCGGCATCGCGCAGCCGCCGCAGGCCGGCGATGTACGCGTGTGCCACCTGGCGGTAGACGTTCACGCTGAACATCAGGGTGATGTTGATGTTGATCCCCTCCGCGATCGCATCCTCGATCGCGGGGAGGCACTCGGGCGTTGCCGGGATCTTCACGAAGACATTCGGGCGCGCGAGGCGCCGCCACAGGTGCCGGGCGCGATCGAGGGTGGCGGCAGAGTCATCCGCGAGGTCGGGCTCGACCTCGATCGAGACGAAGCCATCGGCGCCGTCCGACTCCTCGTAGATCGACCGCAGGATGTCGGCGGCGTCGCCGACGTCGGCAATCTCGATCTCCTCGAAGATCCGGCGCGCGTCGTGACCCCCCGCGAGCTCGCGACGGATCAGGTCGTCGTACTGGCCGCTGGCGACCGCCTTGCCGAAGATGGTCGGGTTGCTGGTCAGGCCGCGAATCCCCGTCTCGACCCGCTCGGCCAGCTTCCCGCTATCTATGAGGTCGCGATCGATGAAATCGATCCAGGGGCTCTGATCCTGCTCGGCGTGCAGCCGCTGCAGCGTGTTCATGGTCGGCTCTCCTGTACGAGGTCACGGGCGGCGGCGGCGATGTGGGCGGCGTCGATCCCGGCCAGAGCCAGCTGCTCCGCCGGCGTCGCGGATCCGGGCATGTGACGGACCGCCAGCTTGACGATCCTGGGACGGTTCGCATCGGCTGCGAAGACCTCGAGCACGGCGTCGCCCAGCCCGCCCTCCGGCCAGTGATCCTCGACGGTGATGATGCCACCTGTCTCGGCACCCGCGGCTCGCAGCGTCTGGGCGTCGATCGGCTTGACCGAGAAGCAGTCGATCACCCGCGCCGTGATTCCCTCCTCCGCCAGCATCGAGGCCGCTGAGATGGCCTCGTGCAATGTGATCCCCGCCCCGACCAGGGTCACCTGGTCGGCATCGCTCCGGCGGACGACCCGGCTGCCGCCAATGTCGAACGGCTCGGTCGACGGGTACAGGACCGGCAGCTTCTCGCGCGTGGTGCGGATGAAGACGATCCCCTGGCGGTGGAGGGCCTTGGCCACCAGGGCGGCGGCCTGGTTGGCGTCGGATGGATAGAGGACCGTGCTGCCGTAGACAGCGCGCATCGAGGCGATGTCCTCGAGCGCCATCTGCGAGGGCCCGTCCTCGCCGATGCTCACCCCCGCGTGCGAGCCGGTCAGCACGATGTCGGCCTGGCTGACGGCGCCCATGCGCACGAAGTCATATGCTCGCGACAGGAAGGCCGCAAAGGTGGCGGCATAGGGATGCCAGCCGCGGACCTGGAGGCCGATGGCCATGGCCACCATCTGCTGCTCGGCGATGTAGCACTG
>JBDTYC010000141.1:0-4129 GCA_040005815.1 Chloroflexota bacterium | reverse complement strand
GTGTCGCGCTGGTACCAGCCCCAGCCGGGCATCGCGCCGAAGTCCTTGGCGAAGCCCGCGATGTTCGTGGACTCGGCCAGGTCCGCCGAGCAGACGATGAAGAGCGGGCGACCGTACTCCTGCTTCGCGTAGGCGTTGACCCACGAGCCCCAGGCGGCCAGCGCCGCACGGTTGGGAGCCTTCTCGCCGGGAGCCTTCCACATCTCCGGGGGGTAGCTGTGGACGTCGGTCAGGCGCGTGTCGCTGAAGATGTCAGCACCGCGGCCGCCCAGGTTGAAGCCCTCGACCTGGTCCGGGACCAGTCCGGCCACCTCGACAAGTCGGTCGCTGATGGCGTTGACCAGCCCGGTGTTGGCCCGCAGGACGCCCATCGCCACGCCGAAGTTGTGGCGGGCCTGCGCGTCGCGCTCCTGCGCGTCGGCCGGAGCCGGCTCGTCCACGCCGGCGTACTCGACCCCGTGGCGGGCCATGAATTCCCTCCGGATTGCCCAGAACTCGGGCGAGTTCATGGCGTGCGGGGTGCCATGGCTCTTGTTGTCGTACTTGCCGTAGCCACGGCCCTTGCGGGTCTTGAACCATGCGACCGATGGGACCCGATCCGGATTCTCGCCCCGCGCCGCCTCCAGTACCGCGCGGGTCACGGGGCCCCATTCCGAGCCCTCCATGGTCCCGGTCACGCGCCAGGAGTAGGCGTTGAACCAGGACTCCGGAGTGCCCGGGACGACTGACGAGACCGCTGGGTCGTCGATTCCGTAGTCGTTCCAGTCCAGCAGGAAGACGAGGTTGCTCAGGCCAAGCCCCCAGGCCGAGTTGCGCGTCTCGTGGCTGGCGCCGGGCGTCAGGCCGCCCTCGCCCTCGACCACGAAGACCTTGACCTCCTCGGCTCCGGCCAGCTTCAGCGCGACCGCCTCGCCTGCCGACGGCGGCATGCCGTGCCCCGATGGGCCGGTGTTGAACTTCAGGAAGAGGGTCTTCCCCTCCATCTCGGCGTGGCCGGGGAGCCCGCCGCGTCGGCGCAGCTTGAGGAGGTCCTCCCAGGTAAGCGCCCAGCGGCCGTCATCGGGAAATTGAAAGTCGGGGTTGGGATCGCGGTCGGCGCGGGCGCGCAGGACCTCGTTGAGCACGGCCAAAGTGGCGTACACGAGCGGCACGGTGTGGCCGGCCGACAGGACGAAGCGATCCCCGAAGGGCCGCCAGGGCCTGCGGATGTCCCAGCGCATCGCTCCAGACAGGAGGAGCGCCAGGAACAGGTGGACCTTCGAGCGCGAGCCGCCGGGGTGGCCGCTCTGGCGGTAGTTCAGGGCGAGGTCAATCGCCTCGTCGATGATCTCCCGCAGTGCATCCCAGCGCTCGAACGAAGGGACCGCCTCATCGTAGAGGCGGTCCGCCGTCCGCTGCTGGATGGTCGTCATGAGGCTCTGGTCATGCCGATGCGCCGATGAGCTCGCCCGTTCGCTCCAGCTTGCCCAGCGACTCGCCAATCCGCTCGAGTGCCGCACTGATCTTCTCGCGCGAGTTAGCGTACGAGAAGCGGACATAGCCTTCCCCGTACGACCCGAACGAGGTGCCGGAGAGGCCGCACACGCCGGCGTCATAGAGGAGGTGGTCGGCGATCTCGTTGCTGGTGCGGCCGAACGAGCTCATGTTGGGGAAGGCGTAGAACGCGCCGTGCGGCATGAGGCAGCTCACGCCCGGAATCGCGTTGAAGCCCTCGACGATGAGCGAACGGCGCGCCTGGAACTCGGCGCGCATCGCATCGGCCGCGTCCTGCGGGCCTGTCAGGGCGGCGATCGCGCCGGCCTGCGCGAAGGCGTTGGTGCCGCTGACGGAGTTGATGACCAGGCGGCTGAAGGTCGGCGCCAGCCAGTCCGGCACGATCCCGTAGCCGAGCCGCCAGCCGGTCATCGCGAAGGTCTTGGAGAAGCCATCGAGCGTGATGGTCCGCTCCGCCATCCCGGGCAGGGTCGCGATGGATAGCGGCTCGCCGTCGTACTGGAGGCGGCCG
Source organism: Chloroflexota bacterium (assembly GCA_040005815.1). Taxonomy (GTDB): domain Bacteria; phylum Chloroflexota; class Limnocylindria; order QHBO01; family QHBO01; genus CF-167. The sequence goes on along the minus strand of JBDTYC010000141.1, from coordinate 2,124 downwards.
TAGATCTCATCGGCCAGGACGACCAGGTCGTGCTCGACGGCGATCCGCGCGATCTCCCGCTGGTCCTCCGCGGTGAGGATCGACCCGGTCGGGTTGTGGGGCGAGTTGGTGACGATCATCCGGGTCCGATCGGTCACGAGGGATTCCACCTCGGCGATGTCCATCCGGAAGTCGTTCGCCTCGCGAAGCGGCGCAGGCACCGCCACCCCACCCACGTAGCGGGCCATGCTCTCGTAGATGGGGAAGCCGGGGTTGGGGTAGATGACCTGGTCGCCCTCGTCGATGAGGCCGAGCATGGCGTAGAACATGATCGGCTTGGCGCCGGGGGTGACGACCACCTGCTCGGGCGTCGCGTCGATCCCCTTCCAGCGCTTGACGTCCGCCGCGAGGGCGGCCTTGAGCGCGGGGATCCCAGTCGCCGGAGGGTAATGCGTCATCTTCTTGTTGATGAGGGCGTCCACCGCAGCGTCGCTGACGTGGGCCGGCGTGTCGAAGTCCGGCTCGCCAAGCTCCAGGTGGATGACGTCCCGTCCGGTCGCCTCCAGCGCGCGGCCGCGCGCCGCTGCCTCGAAGGCAGTCTCGGTCCCGATGCGCGCCATGCGGTCAGCTAGCTTCACGCGTCAGTGCCTCGCTGCGTCAGGTGGGATGTGAGTGTACCGATGGTGTGGCTCGCCCGCCGCCATTCCCATTGAGTCTGCCGCGCGACACAGGTAGGTTTGGACCATGACGAATTCGACCCGATCGGACCATTGCGGTGTTGCCAGGCACCGCTGCTATACTTTCCGAAGCGAACGTTCCGAGCGACGCGGCGCCAATCGCGCCAGAGGAGAAGACCGATCCCATGACACTGACCGAATCGACGCCGCAGACGGCCCCATCGGCCCTGCAGGTTGCACCCGCACCGGTTGAGCTGCTGGTCAGCATGACCGACGCGGCCGCCTTGAAGGTGCAGGAGCTGCGCTCGCGTGAAGGCAAGGCCGATGCGGCCCTCCGCCTCTTCGTCAAGAGCGGTGGATGCTCGGGCTATAGCTACGGCCTGGCGTTCGACGACAAGATCGCCGATGACGATCGCGTCGAAGACCACGCCGGCGTGCCGATCGTGATCGACGCCTTCAGCGTCCAGCACGTGGCCGGCGCCGAGATCGACTACGTCGACTCGCTGATGGGCTCCGGATTCGCGATCAACAACCCCAACGCGGTGAGCAGCTGCGCGTGCGGCTCCTCCTTCAACACTGATGGCTCCCCTGCAAAGGCGGGCGGCTGCCACTAGTCCCAATCTCCTCTGCGCCCTAGAGCCCCGGCCCACCAGCCGGGGCTTTTTCGTGCCCGGGGTAGCTCATACAAGCCACACTTGTGCATCGGCGCGTGAGCCGTCGGATCCGACCGCCAAGTGCCTCCACACCCGTCGCCCCACTACTCAGGCTCGTGCCGTGATGCATCACGCGAGCCAAATGCACCGATGCACAAGTGGGACTGGTAGGGACAGATTTGGGCGAGGGCCCGGACCTGGCGCGCTCCGGTCACGCCCTCCAGTTCGGTCTGGGCGATCGGATTCACGTCCTTTGAACATTGCCAGCCCGGCTCGAAGACGATCCGGCCCGCCACCAGGTCGCCGAGGTTCCAGATGTCGGTGCGGCCGCGAGGGATTGTTCGCGTCTCGTCGGGCAAGTCGAGCGACCTGCGCTGCACGTTGCCCGGTGTCTACTCCCCTGACCCGTCGTCCTCGAAGACCGATGCCTCGGCCACCACGACCTTCTCGCCGCCACCGCCCAGCGCGGCCGGCAGGGGTCGCGGCTGATCGGGGATCCGCACGAAGCGGTCGACCAGGGATCGCGTGCCGGCGATGCCGAGCTTGTCGAAGAGGAGGCCGAACTTGACGTGCATATTCGCGCCGATCTGCTCCTGGGACTCGGCGGGGAGGGTCCACAGCGCTTCCTTGAACGGACCGATCGCCTTCTTCCGAGTCTTGTACAGGAACTGCTCATCGGTCTCGCCCGGCGTGCGCTCGCCCTCGCAGTTGGCCAGGCACCAGGCCATCATCTCGGCCCGCAGCGTATCGGGCAGGCCGCCGTCGTCGTACAGGATGTTCTGGAAGCCGGTTGCCAGGTGGATCTCGGCGGTCCC
>JBDTYC010000140.1:0-4140 GCA_040005815.1 Chloroflexota bacterium | reverse complement strand
GACAGCTGGTCCAGCTCAGCCGAACCGAATGGCTCCTCCTTCAGCACCTGGCCGCTAACGCCGGGAAGGTCGTGCTCCACACCGAGCTGCTGACGAAGGTGTGGGGGCCGGAGTACCGCGACGACCTCCAGTACCTCCGGGTCTGGATCAGCCGCGTGCGCCGGAAGCTTGGCGCCAAGCCGGGTGAGCCCGGGCCGATCACCACCTTCCAGGGGATTGGCTATGTCCTGAACGTGGATGAGTCGCCGCCCCTCGAGCTCCCGCAGAACGGAGTAGAGATCGGAGATGCTCACCCGGTGGCAAAGGGTCATGCCACCTGATCCCGCCAGCCAGGGAACGGCTGGCATCCTCATCTCGCTGGATGCGCTGATCGTCCAGCGAAGCGAGCTACCGACCGCGCTGGACGACGCGCCGATGGCGCTCCGACGGATCGGATGGATTGGTCGGCCGATCATTTTGATTGGCAGCCAGGTGGCCGGGCGGGATCTCCCGCAGGAGGCCGGCGAAGCGGAGGCCTGGGTACGCGGCTCCATCGGCTCCGGAGCCTATGCGGTGGTCCCCTTCGAAGACCCTCCAGCCGAGCGCGCTGCTACCCAGGACGGTGAAGCCGTCGACCGGTGGCGCAAGGTCAGGATCGACCAGCATGCGACGTGGCTGCTGACTGATCGGCCGCGGCAGGTCAGGGCAGCTCGTCAGGCCGGACTCAAGGTCATCCTGATCGGGCCTGCCGGCCCCCAGCCCCACCTCCATCCGCCGGACTACCAGGCGAGGGACCTCAAGGACGCCGTGGGGCACCTCCTCATCGTGGATGTCTTCTCCACTCCCACGGCCGCCCCGGGCGAGGCAGAAACTATGGGTGGCCCAGCCGCTTGACTTCCCACCCTCACGCCTCCAACATGCCGGTCCGGTAGCGGGGCGAAACAGATCGAATGATCGTCAGGGTCCTGAGCGTCAAGATTGCGCAAGGTCGCGGAGCGGAGTTCCACGCGTTCATACGCGAGACAGGACTCCCCAAGATCCAGGCGCATCCCGGCCTCGTCTCGGCCCATGTCGGGCGACGGACTGACGGGCAAGACGAATTCGCCGTCGTCGTCACCATCTGGCGGGACTGGGACGCGCTGACCGATGCGCTGGGCCCAGATCCGTCGCGGCCGTACCTGCTCACCCCCGAGTCAGGCCTCGCCGAGACTGCAACAGTCGAGCATTTCGAAGCGATTGACCTGCCTCCTCTCGCCCCGATTCTGCCCGGCGACGCGGCCGAGATGAGAACGGTCGCGCCCCACTCTGCCACCTGAGGGTTGCATGCGCGCACGAGTTGTCACGCTCGTGCAATGCCCGCGCATCAACGAGATGCGCTCCGTGTTGCCCTCCCAGCGTGACCATCTGCCCGACCACCGCAGATGAGGGCCCACGCATTGGCCGTCCGGACGCCTGATCCATCCCCGCTGCCGCAGGCGGGATGGCGCCTGATGGGGTTTGCCTCGATCGGACTGGGCACGGGTCTTTTCACCGCCGACGTTCCGTTCCTCGTAGTGGCGGCCGCCTTCGTCCCGGCTTTGATCGCCATGGTGATCGTCGCCGCACGGACCGCCTACTCCGCAACCATCGCAGAGCCCGCTAGCCGAGGAGCAGACGAGACCGCGCGCAGGAGTGATCGGAGTGGCTGAGCTCGATCGGGTTCTCGAAGGCCCGGGTCGCCAAGCCCGGCTCGACCTGAGATAGTGGGACGAATCACCGCAGACGAGGTGCCGATGGCGGCTCTGTCACGTACGGCCGGCGCTCCAGTTCGCAGCGAACAGCCTGTCCTTCCGCCCCTCCCGCCGGGAGTCGAGTTCCACGGCTTCCTCGACTCGCTGGGGGTGGCCGTGTATACAACCGATGCCGACGGCCGCATCACTTACTTCAACGAGGCATCGACCGCGTTGTGGGGTCGCAGGCCGAAGCTGGATGAGTATTGGTGCGGCTCGTGGCGACTCTACTGGCCGGACGGGCGCCGCATGCAGCACGACGAATGCCCCATGGCGATCGCGCTCAAGGAGGACCGCGCCATCCGAGGCGTGGAGGCCGAGTTGGAGCGCCTCGACGGCACCCGCGCGGTCTTCATGGCGTATCCCACCCCGCTCCACGACAGCGGGGGCAGGATGGTGGGGGCCGTCAACGTCCTCGTCGACGTGACCGAGCGGCGGAAGGCGGAAGAGGCCCTGCGGGCGGCAGCCGAGGCACTCGCCGCTTCAAACGCGGTGAAGGACGAATTTCTGGGCCTGGTGTCACACGAGCTGCGGACGCCGGTGACCACGATCTTCGGCAACGCGCACCTGCTCCGAGGACGGGCCGGCCTGCTTGCAACCGAGGAGACGGACTCGATGCTGACCGACATCGCCGACGAGTCGAATCGGCTGCTGGGCATTATCGAGAACCTGCTGCTGCTGACTCGCCTCGGGTCCGGGACACCTCCCGAGCACGAGCCGCAGCTGATCGCGCACGTGACGCGCAATGCGGTTGATGGGTATCGGCAGCATCACCCGGAGCGCGCCATCACGCTCGAGGTGCAGCCCGGTCAGATGGTGGTTGAGGCAGATCGAGGTCACCTGGAGATGCTCCTCGACAACCTCCTGACCAACGCAACCAAGTACAGCCCCGCCTCCACCAAGATCGAGGTGGTCATCTCCTCGGACGATCGCGAGGCCTGCGTCTCGGTTCTCGACCGCGGAATTGGGATCGAAGACGCCGATGCCAGCCAGCTCTTCACCGCCTTCTACCGGACCGACGCGGCCAAGAGGCGTTCGAACGGACTGGGCATCGGGCTGGCCGTCTGCCAGCGCATCGTCAACTCGCTGGGCGGCCGCGTCTGGGCAACGCCTCGGGACGGCGGCGGCACCGAGGCTGGGTTCGCGCTCCCACTCGCGGTCGTCTCGCCCGACTGACGCCCGCGCCCGGCGGCGCATCGGCCAGAATGCCCCACGATCCTCGCTCAGCGCGAGGACATGCAGGAGGCAGCTCGATGATGCGGGATCGCACCGCGGCGGCACTGATCGCCGAGGCGTTCGGGACGTTCCTCTTCTTCTTCGTGGGCGCCGGCTCGGTGGTGCTCGGCGACTACCTCGCTGCGAATGGCGGGACGGGACCGGGCCTCCTCGGCGTGGCGTTGGCGCATGGCCTGGCGCTGGCGGTGGTCGTCTCGGCGCTCGGGGCGGTCTCGGGTGGCCACTTCAATCCCGCGGTCACGTTCGCGGTCTGGATCATGGGCAGGATCACGCCGATGCGGGCGGCCTTCTACGTTGTGGCGCAGCTCGTCGGCGGACTCGCCGCGGGCCTTGCCTTGAAGGTCGCGTTCGCCGATGCCTGGCAGGCATCCAACATCGGCACGCCGGCACTCGGAGCAGGGATCACACCGGCCATCGGGATCGGGATCGAGGCAGTCCTCACCGCCCTGCTGGTGCTGGCCGTGATCGGCACCGCGGTCGACCCGCGTGCGCCGAAGATCGGCGGACTGGCGATCGGCCTTGCGGTCGCGGCCGACATCCTGGTCGGGGGACCCCTGACCGGCGCCGCCATGAACCCCGCGCGCTGGTTCGGACCTGCCGTCGCGGCCGGCACCTACGCCAATTGGTACGTGTGGTGGATCGGCCCGGCCATCGGCGCCGCAGTCGCGGCGATCATCTACCGGTCGACGCTCGCCGAGGCAATCTAGATACGCAAAAGGGCCGGCCCGCCGCCGGGTCCGGCCCTTCGGGGGGTGACGTCCGGCCTACTTGACCTCCACCGAGGCGCCGGCTTCGGCGAGCTTCTCCTTGACCGCCTCGGCTTCTTCCTTGGCGACACCCTCCTTGACGGCCTTTGGCGCCGCGTCGACCAGGTCCTTGGCCTCCTTGAGGCCCAGGCCGGTCAGCTCGCGAACCGCCTTGATGACCAGGATCTTGTTCGGGCCGACCTCGGTCAGCACCGCGTCGAACTCGGTCTGCTCCTCGGCCGCCGCCGGTGCAGCGGCTCCGTCGCCACCTGCCGCCGGTGCGGCCGCCATCGCCATCGGGGCCGCCGCGGTCACGCCGTAGCGCTCCTCGAATGCCTTGACCAGCTCAGAAAGTTCGAGGACGGTCATGCCGTCGATCGCCTCCAGGATCTGGTCCTTGCTCATCGTCT
>JBDTYC010000139.1:0-4159 GCA_040005815.1 Chloroflexota bacterium | reverse complement strand
ACACCGTCGATTGGTACGCGCAGATCTTCCAGAACGAGCAGCTGCTCACCGCCGCCCGGAACAGCCTCGTCGTTGGCTTCCTGGCAGCCACGGTCGCGACCGGCCTGGGCCTGGCGGCGGGGATCGCTGTGGTCCGCCTGCGGTTCGCGGGTCGCGGGCTGCTGCTGGCGCTCGCGGGGGCACCGCTCGTGGTGCCGTTCATCATGCTGGCGGTCGCGCTCTTCCTCCTCTTCAACCTCCTCGACGTGCCCCGCTCGATGCTTACCATCGCGGCCGGCCACAGCGTCATCGCGCTGCCATACGCGACCCTCATCCTCCTCTCGCGGCTGGTGGGCCTCGACACGGCCATCGAGGACGCAGCGATGGACCTCGGCGCGAGCTACCCGACCACCCTGCGACGGGTCGTGCTGCCGCTGCTCGGTCCCTCGCTCCTGTCGGCCTGGCTGACCTGCTTCATCGTCTCGTTCGACGAGGTCGCGCTGGCGGTCTTCCTGGCGGGCGGCGACCAGACATTCCCGGTCTTCCTCTACGGACAGCTCCGCTTCGCCCAAACCCTGCCGGTGATGATCGCGATGGCCGTGCTGCTGATGGTCGGCACTGTGGCGCTCACCCTGGTCGCGTTCGCGATCCGGTCCCGCAGCGAGTGAGTGCCCCGGCGACCTGAGCTAGCTCGCGCGGCGCGCGGGATGGGTGGCCGTGACCGCCTTCAGCAGCCTGCTCGACGCCCGCGCGATCTCGTCCACGGCATGGTTGAAGGCATGCTCGTTGGCGGGCGAGGGCTTCCGGTAGCCGCTCACCTTGCGGACGTACTGGAGCGCGGCGGCGCGGACCTCGTCATCGGGTGCCGGCTCGTCGAGGATTCGGAGGGTCTTGATGCTTCGACACATGCCGGAGAGGGTAGCGCGACGAGACCCCTGACGCCTCGGGGAGCAACTCCACGAGCGAGTGAATGACGCGATCTGCGGCGGAGACATCCGTCTCGGCGAACTGGGGGACGGCGATGCAGGCCAAGCCGGCGGCCTTGGCGGATGCGATCCCGGAGGCGGTGTCCTCGAGGGCCAGCGCCTCACCCGGCGCGACGCCCAGCCGTTCGCAGGCGAGCAGGTAGAGGTCAGGCGCGGGCTTGTGGTTCGGGACGTCGTCGGAGCTGACCACCGCGTCGAAGGCGTCCGTGAAGCCGGCGCTGATGAGCGCCGCATCCACAAGCAAACGCGGCGAGTTGGAGGCGAGGGCCAATCGCACCCTGCCGCGGAGCCGCCTGACGAGCTCAACGGCGCCGGGACGAGCATCCACGCGCGATTGCAGCTCCTTGTGCATCAGCTCGGTCACCTCGCGGATGAGTGCCGCAGCCTCATCCGCGGGGAGGCCAAGCCGGCGCGCGAAGAACTCCCCGGTGAAGGCGGCGCTGGTGCCCATCACCGTCAGCTTGTCCTCGAATGTGAACGCAGCTCCGTGCCGCTGGAAGAGGCGTGCCTCAGCTTTCTGCCAGAGGACCTCGGTCTCCAGCAGCAGGCCGTCCATGTCGAAGATGACCGCGCGAAACCGATGGAGCGGCCGGCTCACCCGCGTGGCGCGAAGAACGAGCCGCCGCCCTCGGCGAGGGAGCGGAGGAGCGGAACGACCCGGTAGCGCGCATCGGACGCGTCGCGCTGGAGCGCGTCGAGCGTCTCGACGATCGGCGGCAGGCCGATCCGCTCGCCCCACTCCAGGGGACCGGCGGGATAGTTGGCACCGAGGCGCATGGCGGTGTCGATCGCCTCGGGCTCGGCGACCCCGCCCTCGACGGCCGAGGCGGCCTCGTTAACGAGGGCGGCCAGGACTCGCATCGAGATCTGCTCGGCGCTCATGTGCGCGGCCGGTTCGGTCGAGGGCAAGCCGGCCCATGGAGCGCCACGGGCGCCATCGGTCCCGTAGTCGTAGAAACCGCCACCGCCCTTCCGTCCGAGTCGGCCCGCATCAACCACGGCCGCCTGCATCAGGTGGGGCCGATATCGCGGGTCCTGGGCAAGGGCCTGGTACATGGACTGGCTCACCGCGAAGTTCACGTCGGTGCCGATGATGTCGACGAGCTCGAACGGACCCATCCGAAAGCCAGCGTCGCGCATGGCGGCGTCGATCTCCTCGATCCCCGCGAGGCCGTCGCCCAGGATCCGCATCGCCTCGAGGTAGTACGGACGCGCGACACGGTTGACGATGAAACCGGGCGTGTCGGCCGCAAGGACGGGCGTCTTCCCCAGGCGACTTGCCGCCGCGACGGCGGCCTGCGCCACTCCCGGGGCGGTACCAGGGCCGGCAATCACCTCGACCAACGCCATGAGCGGCACGGGGTTGAAGAAATGCATCCCGACCACACGCTCGGGGCGCTTCACGGCCGAGGCGATCTCCGCCACCGAGAGGCTGCTGGTATTGGTTGCCAGGATCGTCTCCGGCTCGGCAGCCGCGTCCAGGCGCCGGAACGCCTCTCGCTTCAGCTCCAGCTCTTCGGGGATCGCCTCGACCACCAGGTCCGCGGCTGCCAACTCCTCGAACGAGGCTGCCGGCGTGAGCCGATCGAGGGCTGCCGAGGCGGCCGCCGCGTCCAGCTGTCCTTTCTCGACCTTGCGCGCCAGGAAGCCGGCAATTCGCTCGCGGGCTCGCTCGGAGGCTCCGGCGATCGGGTCGTGGACGACAGCCTCGATGCCCGCCTCGATGGCAATCTGCGCGATGCCGGCGCCCATCGTTCCGGCGCCCAGGATCCCAATCCGCTGGAGCGGCGCAGGCTCGGCGCCGTCAGCGCCCAAGGAAGCGCGGCTCCCGCTTCTCGCCGAACGCCGCGACCCCCTCGGCGTGGTCCTCGGTGCGGCCGGCCAGCTCCTGGAGGGCGGCTTCCATAGCCAGGCTTTCCGAGAGGAGAGCATCCTCCGCATGGTTGATGGCGCGCTTGGCCAGCCCGATCCCGCGGGTTGGGGCCTTCGCCAGCGTGGCAGCCGCCGCGTGGGCCGTCGCCGCCAACTGCTCGGCCGGCACGACACCGTTCACGAGGCCCACGGCGTGTGCCTCGACCGCGCCGAGTGGCTCGCCACCGAAGATCAGGGCCGCAGCGCGATGCCGGCCGAGGCCACGGACGAGGGTCCGGGTCATGCCGGAGTCCGGCACCAGCCCGATCCGTCCGAATGCCAGGATGAAGCGCGCGTCATCGGCGGCGTAGACGAGGTCGCAGGCCAGCGCCAGTGACATGCCCGCGCCGGCCGCCACACCATTGACCGCGGCGATGACCGGCTTCGGGAGCTCGCGCAGCGCGGTGATGAGCGGGTTGTACTCGTCGGTCAGCACGCGACGGAAGTCGCGCTCGCCACTTCCGCCGCGCAGGTCCGCGCCGCTGCAGAAGCCCCGCCCATCGCCGGTGATCACCACCGCCCGCACGTTCTCGTCGCGCGCCGCCGCCTTGACGGCCATCATCAGCTCACCACGCATCGTCGCGTTCAGGGCGTTCAGGCTCTCCGGCCGCGCCAGGGTGACGGTGGCGACGCTGTCGCCGAGCTCATACCGAATCGTCTCGTACGGCTGGTCAGGCATGCCGCGATTCTACCGAGCGCGGCGACTCGAAAAACCCCTGGCGCTTCGATTCCGAGGTGCTAAGCCGGAGTGAGCCGTTAGCGCCCCGTGAAGTCCGGGTCACGCTTCTCAAGGAACGCGGCCATCCCCTCCTTCTGGTCCTCGGAGGCGAAGAGCAGGTAGAAGAGCCGGCGCTCGTGGGCGAGGGCATCGGTCAGGCTCATCTCATAGGCGGCATTCACCGCTTCCTTGGCCAGCCGCAGGGCGAGTGGCGACTTGGTGGCGATCTTCGCCGCCAGCCCCAACGCGTCCTCGACCACCAGCTCGTTCGGCACGACTCGGGCGACCAGGCCAAGCCGATGCGCCTCGCGGGCGTCGATCGGCTCGCCGGTGAGGATCATCTCCATCGCCACGCTCTTGCCGACCGCCCGCGTCAGGCGCTGCGTGCCTCCCGCGCCCGGGATGACGCCGATGTTGATCTCCGGCTGGCCGAATCGGGCGCTCTCGGCGGCGACGATCAGGTCAAGCGCCATCGCCAGCTCGCAGCCGCCTCCAAGGCACCATCCTGCGACCGCGGCGATCACCGGCTTGCCGATGCGTCGCACGCGATCCCACTGGGCGATGC
>JBDTYC010000138.1:0-4201 GCA_040005815.1 Chloroflexota bacterium | reverse complement strand
CGTCGTCGTACAGGATGTTCTGGAAGCCGGTTGCCAGGTGGATCTCGGCGGTCCCATTCGCTGGGAAGTGGTGGAACGCCTCCTCTGGCAGCGTGCTGGCGCCGTGCTGGACCGCCCCGGCCAGCCCGTATTCGTCACGGGCGACGGTCGACAGGCGCTGGAGGGTGCCGAAGTCGACCATCACCTGGGCGACGCTGCCGTCGGGCAGCACCACGCCGCCGTGGCTAGTGCCGGTCTGGACGCTCACCTTGCTGATTCCCGGCAGCCCGGTGCCATGCAGCATCCCGAAGTAGCCGTCCAGGTAGGCGCGCAGCTCCTCCTCGGTCGAGTTGGCCTTGCCGACCTCGCCGATCTCGCCGCCGATGCTGATCGTCACGCCCTCTGGCTCGATAGCGCGGATCAGCGCGGTCAGCTCCACGGTGTTCGAGACATTCACGAGCTGCTCGGCAGCCGGTGTCGGCTGCGAGAGGTCGACGAGCGTACTGCTATCGATGTCGATGTTGCAGAAGCCAGCCGCAACCGCCTCGCTGGTGAGCTGCTTCAGCCCGGACATCTCCGCGCCAGGGTCATCCGCCCACTTGGTGGCGTTGAATTGAAAATGGTCGCCCTGGAGGAAGACGGGTCCGACCCAGCCCGACCGGATCGCCGCGGCCAGGATCACGGCGGTGTACTCGGCGGGCCGCTGGTCGGTGTACGCCATCTCGGACTTGGCGATCTCGAAGATCACTGCACCGGCGTCGCGCTCCAGCGCCGCGGTGAAGGCCTGGCGCGCGACGAGGTACGCGCTGGCGCGGACGTTGATGGCTGGCACCGTGAATGTCGTGGCGGGGAACTCGCCCCGACCGCGAGCCATGTACAGCTCGTGGATACTGGCCGACCCGCAGCCGAGCGTCTGCGAGGCGCTCCAGACGAGCCAGCGAGCGGCGTCGCGGAGCGCCTCGTTACCATTGAAGACGGCTTCGTGGACGAGGCGGTCGATGAGCTTGCCGCGCATGCGGCCCTCGTCGTCGACGAGGAGGCGCGAGTCCTTGATCCGGGCTATCCCGGCCAGAGAGGCGACGAGGTCCTGCGCGCCGGCGACGGTCACGCGGCCATGCTACCGGAGCGCCGAGACGATGGTGAACGCGAGGAGGGGAGCCATCGGGAGGCCGAGTGCCGCAGCGAGGACGTACCAGTCCCGAGCCGCCCGCGGATCCGCCACGCCCCGCCGCTGCAGCCCGGAGACCCAGGCGAGTACCGCTGAGAGGCCGATGACGTAGAGGACCGCACCAATCGCCAGGACGATCACCGTGAACGGCCGGACCGCGACGCAATCGCCCAGGGCGAGCGGGCCACCGGGCGGACAGGGCGACGCGAGCTCGATGGCGATGAGCGAGGCAGCGCCGGCGATGACGACCACTGACCAGGCGAGATGGGCGAGGAGCAGCCGCGAGATGGCGGGAGGCGGACTAGGCGCCGGATCTCCATGCTGCCGCCGCGGCAGCGGCCGTCTCGGACTCGCGACGCGAGATACTGCGGTACTCGAAATAGAGGTAGGCAAGGCCCATCGCGCCGCCGCCCGCCGCGATCGCGCCGAGCGCGAGCGCCTGGAACGGGAAGACGAGCGGGATCAGGCTGCCCCCCGCCAGGTTGAACAGCATGAACGGAATGATCCCCAGGACCACGGCCAGGTACTGGAGGAAGTCCAGGAATCGGATCAGCGACCAGGCGAAGCCGCGCCGCCCGCGAGCCGCCTGGGTCCACAGGATGAGGAGCAGGAGCAGGGTGAAGGTCGGGCCGCCGATCAGCACGACCGCCACCAGGAAGCCCACATCCTTGCTGAAGCCCAGGTACAGGGTGGTGATGGTGTTGGCGTAGTTCGGGATGTAGCCGAGCACGAAGTACACGAAGAGGAAGAGCGGCACGCCCTTCAGCAGCGCGACCAGCCAGGTCTCGCTGCCATAGAGCATCCAGCTCATGAAGTCGTCGATCTCTCGAGTGACGCGGGAGATCAGGTCACGTCGGGGCGGAACGCTGTAGGCGTTGCTCATGATCCGCTCACTGCTTCAAGCTCAGCAGGAAGGTGATGAGGGCCTGCAGCGCAGAGGCGCTGACCTTGCCCTCCGGGTGCACCGGCATGCCGGTGGCGGTGCCGTCGTTGTAGTTCACCGCCGAGTCACGGATCCAGCGCTCCAGGAAGGTTCGCGCATCGGCGGTGTAGTCCGCGCGCAGCTTGTCGAGCTGGCTGATGGGCGTGGGAAGGTCGGTGACCGGCTCGTTGCCGATGTTCAGGAGGCTCGGCCCGAAGCCGCCCGACTGATCGGCGCCGTGGCAGCTTCCACATCCGGAGTCGACGTACACCTTCTGGCCGGCCTCGACCGTGTCAGGCACCGCCGCGTCCGGCTGCTTGCCGGCCTTGAGCGCCCACGTCTCCACGAGGGCCGTGAGCGCGTCGATCTGGTTGACGGTGAGGGGCCCGCTGACCTCCGTGCTCCAGGCAGGCATCGGAGAGTTCACGTCGCCCGAGACGACGACCCCGCCGAAGCGGATCACGAGGTTGACGTAGTCGGGGGGATCGCCGGCCTTGCGGATCTCCGTAAAGGTCCCGCCGTTCTGGGCCCTCAGCTTCTCGTAGATGCTCCTTGAGTGCAGGTTGGGGGCCAGGCGACCGGTGTCCCCCACCGGACCACCCGTCCCGTCCTTGCCATGGCATCCGGCGCAGTTGGCCGTGTGATCGTTGGCGGGCGTGATGTCGCCGAACATCTCCAGCCCGTACGCGACCAGCTCCTTGTTCTGGCTCTTGTAGGCATCCTCGCGACGCGCAGGATCGGTCAGCCAGTAGAAGGCGGTGAAGAGCGAGAGGGCGCTGATCAGGACGATGCCGAGGGTCTTGATGCGCATCGCTCAGGCCGCGCAGTGCGGGATCTTGGTCGTGTCGCGCGGGTCGAAGGTCGCGGTGCCGATCGGGGGCCCGGACACGATCGCGCCGGTATCGATCTCGTACACGCCATTCGTCACGACCACGGCGAAACGGTCCATCCCGCGGGGCGCCGGGCCCGCTCGCTTCTCGCCGATGATGTTGTACTTGCTGCCGTGGCAGAGGCACTCGAACCAGAGGCTCTTGTCGCACAGCGGGGGAATGTTGCAACCCAGGTGGGGGCACTTGCGGTACAGCGCCAGCACGCTCGCACCCGGATCGGCGACGGTCTCACTCTTTCCGTCCACCAGGGCCTCCGCGGCGGGGACATTGATGAAGAAGACCCTGGCCTTACTGAAGGGGTACGGCTGCCCCTGGGTCCAGGTAGCCTGCGCGCCGCCGATGCTCGCGGCGGTTCCCAGCGTGAACTTGCCCCCGAGGCCGCTCCGCACGTTCGGCCACAGGAAGTTGACGGAGCCCGCGATGAACTCGATCGACAGGATCCCGGTTCCGACCCAGAAGATTCGGCGCAGGAAGCTGCGCCGGCTCATCTCGCCGACCGGCGATCCGGGAACCTCGCCATAGGTGGGCAGGTGGCTCATAGGGTGAAGTAGATCCCGTCCCAGGGCCAGACCCAGTTCCAGCCGGGGCCCCGGAAGAACGAGCCGATGAGGGTGATCAGCAGTCCGCCGAGCATGAGCGACATGAAGAAGACCCAAGCCGTCTTGCGGTCGCGGGCCGCCTTGTACGGGGAGCGGTCGATATACGGGATGATCGCCAGCCCGACCAGGTAGAGGGTCGGCAGCAGGACGCCACCGACCGTGGCGTTGAAGTAGCTCAGCAGCTCCTGCAGGCCGAGGAAGTACCACGGCGCCTTCGCGACGTGCGGCGTCACCCCGGCGTTCGCCATCTCCTCCAGCGGAGCGTGGATCATGACCGAGGCCACCACCAGCAGGACGCTGATCAGCAGGGCCATCAGGAACTCGGCGCGGAGCAGGTGCGGCCAGGTCAGGACTGTCTCGTCGGGGCGCTTGTCGACGCGGACCATCGACTCCTGCTTCACGTAGGCAAGGAGGCGGAAGCGCTCGGTGCCAGGCACGCCGGGCGGGCCGGGGAGCTTCGGCCCGCCGCCGCGCTCGACCGTGGGGACGCGCGGCGCCTGGGTCGGGACGTTCTTGTCCGCGGTGGCGTTGGGTCGCTTCTCGATCGTCATCGGCTCAGCTCTCTTCGCTACACCGGCCCGGAGATGCCGCCGTCCTTCCGGATCCTCCAGAAGTGGACGACCATCAGGATGGCGACGACGAG
>JBDTYC010000137.1:0-4227 GCA_040005815.1 Chloroflexota bacterium | reverse complement strand
CCGCTGGTGATGTGGATCTGGACCGGTGGCGCGATCGTGGCGCTCGGCGCGCTCTTCGCCATCTGGCCGGATCGCCGCCGGACGGCCGCTGAGGCGGCGCTGGTGGGAGCCTGACGATGGCGACCCGACTCCTTCGCGGCTCGATGCTCCGATGGCTCGCCCTGCCTCTCATCCTGCTGCCCCTCGGCTGGCTTCTCTTCACCGGCCTCGGGGGCGATCCGCGCAACCTTCCGTCGCCGCTCGTGGGCAAGCCGATCCCCGCCTTCGTCGGGACGACCCTCGACGGGGAGCAGTTCTCGTCCAGCGACCTCGCGGGGAAGCCGGCGGTCATCAACTTCTGGGCCAGCTACTGCATCCCATCGTGCGTGGATGAGCACCCGGTCCTGCTTGACCTGGCGGCGCGCCATGGCGGCGACGTGCAGCTGGTCGGGGTGCTGGTCAGTGACACGCCCGATGACGCGCGCGGCTTCCTGGACCGGTACGGGCAGGTGAGCTGGCCCAACATGCTGAACCCCGGGGGCAGCATCTCGATCGACTACGGCGTGACCGGCCCGCCCGAGACGTTCTTCGTCGATGCCGATGGGGTCGTGGTGTCGCGCCACATCGGCCCACTCACGCGGGCGCTGGTCGACGAGGGACTGGCGTCGCTGGGGATCGCTCCATGAAGCAGCTTGCCTTGCCGATCGCGGTCGCCGCCCTCCTCGCACTCGGTGGGTTGGTGGTCGTGCAGCTCCTGCGTCCGTCACCGGCGCCAACGCAGGCCGAGCAGGCGCGCCTGATTGCCGCCGAGCTGCGTTGCCCGGACTGCCAGGCGCTGTCGGTAGCAGAGTCGCAGACGGCCAGCGCGGCGGCGATCCGGCGGCAGATCGCCGAGCAGTTGGCATCCGGCCAGACGCCGGGGCAGATCCGCGCGTACTTCGTGGCGCGCTACGGCGAGTGGATCCTGCTGGCGCCACCATCGCCGTTTGCCTGGTGGATCCCGCCGCTCGCCCTGCTGGCGGGAATTGGCGTCTTCGCCTGGTGGCTCGGGGGTCGGCGACGAGCGGCCGAGCCGGCAGCGGAACCCCCGGCGGGCTCGGTGCGGCAGCAGATCCGCGACGAAGTCGAGCAGCTCGATGCCTGATCTCGTGCAGTGGCTCCTGCTCCTCGTTGCCGGCCTGGCGGTGGCCGCCGCAATTGGGTGGCCGCTCCTGAACCGCGGCACGCCGAGCGTGACCTTCACCACCCAGCCAGAGGCGGAGGCGAGGGCGCTGCGCCATCGCGTCGCCCTCGAGGGGCTGCTCGATGTCGAGGCGGATCGGCGGGCCGGGTCCCTGGACGACGCCTCGTACGAGCGGGAGCGGGCCGAAGCCGAAGCGCGGGCGGCAGCCACCCTCGAGCCGGCCGCGGCAGAATCGAGCGCCCGTCCGGCGTCGAGCGCGAACGCACGCGTCCCGGTCGCGGGGTTCGCGGCGCTGATAGCGCTGGCCCTGCTGGTCGGGTTCGCGCTCCCGGGATCCATTGGCCTCGGCCAACGCACCGTGGTGAACCAGGCGGTCGCCGACGCGATCAGGGCCGAAGCTGACCGACAGGCCGAGATCCAGCGTCTGCTGGGCGTCTTCGGGACCAACCCAAATGATGCGCAGGTCGTCTCCGACCTGGCCGATGCCTACCTGGCGGGCGGAAGTTCGGAGGACCTGCAGCGGGCGGCTGTCGCCCTGGAGGTGTTGTTGGCGCTGCGGCCGGGGGACACATCGGCCTATCGGCGTCTGGTGACCGCCTACATCGCAGCTGCCGACTGGAGCGACGCCCGGGCCGCGACCGATTCCTACGCGGCCGTTGCCACTCCCGATGAGCCGGACATCCCGTTCTTCCGCGGGCTGATCGCCTTTCGGCAGGGGGACAACGCAACAGCGCTGCGTGAGTTCGATCGGTTCCTGGAGCTGGGGCCGGACGACGGTCGGGTCGCCATGGTCAGCAGCCTGCGTGCCCAGGCAGCTGGCGACCTGTCAGTGTCGAGCGAGGCGCCGGGAAGCTAGCGCTCGTCGAGGACGCGGTCGAGGGTGCGCTGCAGCGCGTCGAGCTCGTCGGGTGGGATTCGATCCAGGAAGTGCTCGCCGACGCCCCGCAGGTGGGTGGGTGCGGCACGCCGCAGGCGGTCGTGGCCGGCTTTGGTCAGCGTCGCCCACGAACCGCGCCGGTCGGTGTCGCACGATGCGCGCTCCACGAGGGCGTCCGCCTCGAGGCGGTCGACCAGCCGCGTCACGCCGCTCCGCGATAGGACGAGCCGGTCTGCGAGCTCGCTCATGCGCAGCTGCCGATCGTCAGCACGGGCGAGGAGCAGCAGCACCTCGTACTCACCGAGGCCCAGTGACTGCTCCGCCTGGAGCTCCCGCTCGAGCTGGCGACGAACCTGGGCATGGGCGACCAGGAACGAGCGCCAGGTCTCGAGGCGCGGGTCGCGCGGTCCGGGGATCGTCTTGGCGCTGCTCATGGTTGACCCGACAACAATATCAGCCGGCCGGCAGCTCGATCCAGAAGGTCGATCCCTCGCCCTCGACGCTCTGCACACCGACCGACCCGCCGTGCGCCTCCGCGATATGGCGGACGATCGCCAGCCCCAGGCCGGCGCTGCCCCCGCCAGTCGCCTCGTCGGGCTCCTGCGACCGGGACCGATCGACCTTGTAGAAGCGCTCGAAGATTCGCTGCTGGTGGGCCTCGGAGATTCCGATCCCGTCATCGGCCACCGTGAACCGTACGCCGGCGGGCGTTCGTTCCCACCCGAGCCGAACCTCGCCCCCGGGCCGGTTGTACTTGACGGCGTTGTGCGCCAGGTTCAGCAGGGCCTGGCCCAGGCGAGTGGCATCGGCCTTCAGGCTGGCGTCTTCATCTGCGGGCGGGCTGAGCTGTCCGACGGCGACACCGCGCCGCGCGGCAACCGGTCCGATCCGGGCTGCCAGGTCGGCAATCACCGCGCCGGGGTCAACCGGCTCGAGCTTGAGCTCGGTTTCACCCGACTCGATCATCGACAGGTCGAGCAGCTCGTCGACGAGCTGGGCCAGATGGTCCACCTCGCGCTCGATCTGGATCGCAAACTGGCCGGCCGTGGCCGCGTCCTCGACGGCGCCGGCCGAGAGCGTCTCGGCCAGCAGCTTCACCGACGCCAACGGCGTCCGCAGCTCGTGGCTGATGTTCGTCACGAAATCGCGGCGCACCCGCTCAGCCCGGCGCAGGGCGGTGATCTCGTGGAGCGAGACGACGACCTCGCCACGGGGCAGTGGGACCGCGTCGATCGCGAAGGCACGGCCGGCTCGAACGCCCAGCTCGGCCTCCCCCAGTGACGGGGAGCGGTCCCTGGCAGCGCTCCGCGCGACCGCATCCAGCGGGGCGGAGCCGAAGGCAGCGATCAGGCTCATGCCGATCAGCTCCTCCGCGGAACGCTGCGCGAGCCCGGCGGCTCCTGCCCCGGCACGCACGATGCGCAGCTGCTGGTCGACGATCAGCACGACGTCGCCGGCCGTGCGCTCCAGCAGGGCGGCGAAGGCGGCCGCCCCCAGCGGATCAGCGGTCATCGGCCGGGCGGGGAGCGAAGGCGTAGCCGACGCCGCGCACCGTGCGGAAGTAGTTGTGCCCGTCCAGGTCTCGCAACTTCGAGCGGAGCCAGCTGATGTGAACATCCACGGTCCGGCTATCACCCCCGAAGTCGAATGGCCAGAATCGGCTCAGCAGCTGCTCGCGCGTGTAGATGCGCCCGGGGTGCGCGGCGAGGTGGGCGAGCAGCTCGAACTCCTTGGTCGTGAGCCGCAGTGGCTCGCCGCCGAAGGTCGCCAGGTGCCGGCCCAGGTCGATCGCCAGGGCGCCGCTGCGCACCTCGCCAGGTCCATCGCCCTCCTGAGCGTCGGCGCGTCGCTGACGGCGCAGCACAGACTCGACCCGTGCCAGCAGCTCAGGTCGGCTGAAGGGCTTGGAGACATAGTCATCGGCCCCGACCTTGAGTCCCACCACTCGGTCGACCTCGCCGGCCTTGGCGGACAGGATGACGACCGGGGTATCGATCCCCTCGGCCCGCATGGTGCGCAGCACCTCGAGGCCGCTCATGCCGGGGAGCATCAGGTCGAGGAGCAGGAGGTCCACGCCGCCGTCGCGCGCCGCGGCGAGGGCCTGCTCGCCGTCCACCGCGCTCCGCACCTCGTACCCCTCTCGCTCCAGGTTGAAGACGAGCGCCTGGCGCAGCGTGCGGTCGTCCTC
>JBDTYC010000136.1:0-4292 GCA_040005815.1 Chloroflexota bacterium | reverse complement strand
TCCCGGCCGCCGAGGCGCTGCCAAACCCCATCGGCTCCGCGCCCGGCTGGTGGGTCGACCGAGATGGCTCCGTGACCGTGCTGATGCCCGGTGTGCCCTCCGAGATGCGCCGCATGTGGGATGAGCAGGTCGTGCCTCGGCTCACCGCTAGGTTCGCGTTGCGGCCCGTTCGGGCGCGGACCATCAAAACGTTCGGGATCGGCGAGTCCGCCCTGGCCGAGATGGTCGGCGACCTCCTCGAGCGTCCCGGAGATGCGGTCGAGGCGGGCATCTATGCGCACGACGACGGGGTGCATCTCCGTTTCTGGACCCGCGGCGAAAGTCGCGCGCTGGATGCGCCGCTGGCCCGTGCGCTCGCCCTCCTCGGCTCCGCCGTCTACGGAACCGATGACGCCGATCTCGCCGCAGTGGCGCTGGCGGCGCTAGGGGCGGCCGGCGCCACGACGGTCGCCTCCAGAGAGGGCGATACCGGCGGGACGCTGCTCTCGATCCTGGCCGCCTCCGAGGCGGCTGGCGGCGCGAGGTATGTCGGGGGCGTGCTCGATGGCGGCGGAGTGCCAGCTGCACCCGTGGCCGACGCCGTGATCCAGCTCTCCCTCCTGTCGCCCGATGCCCACGGCCGCAGCCGCCTGCGGGTCTCGGTCAGCGGGGTGGCCACGATGCCCATGGTGGAGGTGCGGGTGCACGGCAGCGGTCGGCCAGGCTCCCGCCGCGCCGCCTACGCCGCGCTCGATCAGATCCGACGCTCCTTCGCCACATAGTGCGAGGCCCCCGGTCGGAACCGGGGGCCTCACGGAGTTACCAGGGGACGAGGCTAGGGCGCCACCCTGGCGATCGTGGTGCCCCAGTTGGCGAGGATGGTTCGTGTTCCTCCGCACGTGAAGTTTGTGCTGAGGAACGTATTCAGCGAGCAGGACTGGTTGATCGACTCGGTGGCGAACCAAAGGTTCCCCGCCTCGTCGGCAGTTGCGGCGCTGTAGTCACCCCAGCGCTCGACGCCTCTATCGCCAGGATCCAGCGCCACATAGCCGGTGAAGCCATCAGCTGGCCCAGATCCGAACCGCACAACCTTCACGTTGCCGGGCGTCGGGCTGAGCTGTGCGTAGGCTGCCGCCGGGTAGTAGTCCGGTCCAACGAGCGAGAAGCCGACGATCACCTTGCCGGAGGCATTCGCAGCCACGGCCGGGAAGGCGACGCTGTTGTTCGCGACCGCAACGTAGCCCTGCGACGAGATCGAGCCTCCCAGGGTCGCGCCGCTCCACGTTGGCGAGACGCTGAACCAGGCGATCGCGGTCCGGGCGGCTCCGGTGGGCGACTTGACCACCGTGTTCAACGCGCCCCAGACCTTGCCGCTGACGAAGACAGCCTGGTTCATCCGGTCGTCGTTCGAGTTCAGCAGGTTGAGCTGCTCACCCGAGGCGTGGAGGCCCAAGATGGCGGCACCATCGGGGATCTTGAGCAGATCCCTCAACGGGGTCGAGCCATCCTTCTGGGTCATGACCGGTGGTGCGCCGTAGACCTCGCTGTCGACGATCGTGAGATTCATCGTGAGGGCGGGTGTGCTGGAGAGGCTGGACGTGTTCGTCAGCGCCCACAGCGCGATCCGGTTGTCGAGGCCGCCCGTGAACTCAAGTGCCGACAGGAGGTACTCGGTCCCACCATTTGCCGATTCGAAGGCCGCTCCTGGTGGCGTCGTCGCCGGCTGGAGGCTGTAGGCCTGACCCTCGGCGAGGGTCGGCTCGTAGAAGGTCGCCACCGTGCCGAGCGAGCCTGAGGCAAGCGCCGACTTGCTCATGGCGTAGACGTTGGCGCCATTGAAACCGGACACGAAGATCGGATACTCGTTCGTGGTGACGTAGAAGCCGTTGGCGTCGGCGCCGATCAGCGGCTGATCACCGAAGCACGGGCAGTTGTTATGGGTCGGCGTCCCACCCGTGCCGTCGTTCGTCACATCGATGGCGAAGATGTTGAATACGCCCGTCGGGTCGCCGCTTTGGCTGACCGCGATATACAAGTGCGCTCCCGCCGCGAAGGCGCCCGTCGTCGCATCCACGTCGATCTCGAGGACGGTCACGAACCAGCGGTCCGCGGCATCGTCGAAGTAGCACTTCGGGTCAGTGCTGAACGGTCCGTACGGACCCGATGGCCGCACAATCTCGGGCGCGACATTGAAGAAGTCATTGATCGGCATCGCCGGCACGAGGACGGTCCCGCCCGTGTTCCGAACGCGGATGGCGGTGTTGACCGTCTCGACCACGAAGCCGTTCCCCACGCACAGGCCCTGGTCCGGGGGTTCCAGGCTGTACTGGGTGTTCTCATAGCTCGTGCCAGTGCCCGCGAATCGCTGGTCATAATGGTTCAGGCCGTCCCGGTGGAATGTCCCTGTGGCGTCAACCACTGTTTTAGTGGCAGGCCGCGGGACATGGGACGACGGAACGTGCGACCCGCCGCCGCCGCGATGGATCAGCGCCGCGATCTCGGCCTCGGATAGCTCATCAGGATCCGGGCGCGTCTCCCCAGCAAGCTGGTCCTGCTGTACCGGCCTTGCGGCGTTCCCGACAATCCGTGTGGTGCCGACCTTGGTGATGCGCTGCGTCTTCTGCGTACCGACACCGGTCGGCTTCGCTGCAATTGCGGTGCTTGCTGTCGCCGACAGCAGCAACGCGAAGCTGGTCAGGACGACCAGCAGCCTGCGACTCTTCAAGTGACTCTCCTCGTGACGTGGGGCCCGACGACGGCTCGTACGCGGCTGAATTCCTGGCGTTGCGCCGCTCGCCGCCCGACTGGCTAGGCAGGGACCATAGACCGCACGCCGGAATGAGGCAACTCGGGCACGCGTTATCTGGTGCCCCAGATCACCACTTCCCAATGAGACGCACCGCCGCCGGACGGATCTCGAACTGCCACTCCCCCGCATCGCCGATGTGATCGCCATCGGCCTGCACCGGGATCGGGCGCGAGGTCAGGCTGGAGATCGTCAGGGTGCTCGCAGGCACGCCGCGCGCGACGGGCTCGCGGCGAGCCGCCCAGCGTCCAACCTCGGCCGCCATCCGCGGCGCGGGCCCTGGATAGACCCTCGCCGTCAGCTGGCCGGCATTTGGGCTGGCACCGGGGTTGACGAGCAGGCCGCGACCGTAGAACGGGGTCGTGCTGGCGACGGTGAGAATCATCGGTCCCTCGTGGATGGTCTCCCCATCCGCCACCACCCGGACCCGATGACGTCGCCCCAGGTCGGGCAGCGACGCGGTCACTGCCATCGCCCACCCGCGGAGGCGCTTCGCCCCACCTTCGGCGTATCGGCGCGCCACGTCCGCGTCCCAGCCGGCGCCGGCGAAGAGCGCCAGGCGGCCGTCCACGGAGACGAGGTCGATCGGCCGGGCATCGCCCGCCAGCAGGATGCCCGTCAGCGCGGCGGGATGGCGCGGCAGCTTGAGGAGGTGTGCGGTCGCGTTGCCGAAGCCGGCGGGGATATAGCCCAAGGTGATCTCCGGACGGTCGGCCACTGCGTTGTAGGCCACGCCGAGCGAGCCGTCACCGCCCACCATGACGATGGTCTCGTACCCACCGACTCGCTCGTCAAGGAACGCCCGTAGCTCGTCACGGTCGCGGGTGGCCGTGACGTGCAGGTCCGCGTCGAGTGCGCGGCGCGCGAGCGAGACGGCAGAGCGCACGCGTTTCGAGTGCGCGGAGCCTGCCCCCTCGTTGACGAAGAGTGCCGCGGAGTGCGGCTCAGGAGAGTTCGCCGATGGCCTCTTCGGTCGAAGCCGGGGCCCCGGAGACGAAGAAGAGCACGTCGCCCTTCGCGTAGAATCGGTCCACGAGTCGTCTCCTCCAAGTGGTCAGTAAGTCGTCGAGGATACCCGACGCTGACTACTTGAGATAGGCGCTGCGCTGGCGCTTCAGGAAACGGCCGTCCCCCTTGGCGCCGAGCCACTCGTCGCCGTCCACCACGATCTTGCCGCGCGAAAGGACGAGGTCGGCGCCGCCGGTCACCTCGAGCCCCTCGTAGCAGGAATAGTCGACGTTCATGTGATGGGTCGCCGCGCTGATCGTGTGCTTGCGAGCCGGGTCGTAGATCACCAGGTCCGCGTCCAGCCCCACCGCCACAGCGCCCTTCTGCGGCAGCCCGAACATGCGGGCCGGTGCGGATGAGATCACCTCGACCCAGCGGTTCGGCGTCAGTCGGCCCGTGACCACGCCGCCGGAATGCAGCAGGTCGACCCGGTCCTCGACGCCCGGCAGGCCGTTCGGGACCTTCCGGAAGTCGCCGATCCCCATCTCCTTCTGGCCGT
>JBDTYC010000135.1:0-4306 GCA_040005815.1 Chloroflexota bacterium | reverse complement strand
TCAGGCCTCCACCAATCGACCCGATGAGGCCGAGCAGCCAGAGCACGAGCACGATGACCAAGATTGTCCAGAGCATTTGTTCGTACCTCTGTGAGTTGAGCGTGCGGCCCGAGGCCGCCATCGGCGTCAACCCTAGGGCAGATGACTCTCTCGAAAGGCCTGCCGCGAGCCCATCGGGGCTAACAACCGCGTTGCAGGAAGAGGCCCTCGAGCCGTGACGACTCGAGGGCCTCTCTTCGACCGAGCTCAGCGCGGCGTGTCCGTCGCGTTGTGCAGGTCCTTGTCGAGCTCACGTCCGGTCTCGCGGCCCTTCTCGCGCAGATCGTCCCCGAGATTGCCGAGATCCTTCTTGACCTCGTCGCCGGCGTTGGCGATGTCGTCGCCGAGATCGTGGCCATCGAGCTCACGCATCCCCTTCTTGGTCTCGGTCTCGACTTCGCGCCCAGCTTGCTTCAACTGGTCCATCGTGGTTCTCCTTCGTTTTGGCTGGGATGTTGTGGACGCCGTCGACAATGGCTGACTCCGTGTTGCGGCTGAGTGCCGTAGCTCATCCCGCGACCTCGCATCGTCATCACATCCCGAGCAGTCGAACGTTCCGGTCGCCGGAGTTGTATCGAGTGCAGATGCACACGAGACCCACGCTTCGGCCCGCGAGCCTGGCCGCGGCGCTGCTGATGGCACTCGCCGCCTGCGGGCTGAACACCCACCCGCCCCACACGCCCGGGCCTGGAGCTTCGTTCGCCGAATCGATCGGCCCACTCGGGCACGTCGACGCCGCAGGCATCCAGGCCGATCTCGAGGCGCTGGAAACGATCGCCGAGGCAAATGGCGGAGTGCGTACCGCCGGGACGGCGGGCTACGAGGCATCGGTCGACTACGTGGCCGGCAAGCTGCGTGACCTTGGCTATGCCGTCCAGACCCCCGCGTTCGCGATGGCGACCTTCGCCGAGGAGCCGGGCGCCACGATTCGGGTCGCGGGAGGGGCAACCTTCAAAGGCGGTCCCGACTTCCACGCCATGATCTACTCGAGCTCAGGCGACCTCACCGCTCGGATCGCCGAGGTCGGGTATGGCACCAACCAAAGCGGCGGTTGCTCGCCGTCGGACTTCGCCGATTTCCCACGCGGCGCGATCGCCCTCGCCCCACCGGGCAATTGCTTCCGCCGGGACGCCGTCCTGAATGCGGTGGCGGCTGGCGCCGTGGCGCTCATCGTTGCCTATCCCCAATGGTCGACGAGTGCGGTCCGTCGCCCGACGCTGCTATTCCCGGACGGGATCGAGATTCCCGCCATCTCGGCATCGGCCGAGGTGGGCGCAGCACTCCGGGCCGCCGCGGAAGGGGGGAGCCAGGTGTCGATCAGCGTCCACACCGACATCGGCAGCGCCATGGTTCGCAATGTGATCGCCGAGTCGCATGCCGTCGCCGACCGCGTCGTGATGCTCGGCGGTCATCTCGACTCCGTCCACGACGGGCCCGGCATCAACGACAACAGCTCCGGCAGCGCCGCACTCCTGGGGGTGGCGCGAGTGCTCGCCGAGCAGCACGCCACGGTGCGGGTGCGGTTCGCTTTCTGGGCCGGCGAGGAGTTCGGTCTCCTTGGCTCGCGGGACTACGTCGCATCGCTCCGGTCGGCCGAGCAGGCGGAGATCAGCGCCTACCTGAACTTCGACATGCTCGGCTCGCCCAACTACGTGCCGTTCGTCTACGACGCGCCGTCAGCGGCGCTCGGCTCGGCGCGCATCGCGGACTTCCTGGTGAGCTACCTGAAGGAGGCCGGGGTCGGAGCCGAGCCGAGGGACCTGGGGAGCTCGAGCGACCATGCCTCGTTCGACGGGCTCGGGATCCCGACCGGCGGCATCTTTACCGGTGCGACGGAGACGAAGAGCGGCGCGCAGGCGGCGAAGTTCGGAGGGATGGCCGACGCGCCGATGGACGCCTGCTACCACTTGGCCTGCGACACGCTGGCAAACGTCGACGTCGATCTGGTTGCCGAGTTCGCCGACGCCGCGTTGGCGGTTGCAGTGGCCATCGCTTCGGGGCATCTGCCGCTCAGCTAGCGGCCGGGCCTCAGTGGATGGCCCCTGGCTCCAGGCTTCGCAGCCGGTGGGCGAGCGTCACGAGGACGGAGGCAGCCACCTCGGGGAACTCTTCCATGAGCGAGTGGAAGGCCCGGTGGTTGAGGATCAGCAGCCGGCACGGCGTCTCCGCGGTGACGGTCGCGGTGCGCGGACCACGCTCGATGAGCGCGATCTCGCCGAAGAACTCACCCGGTCCGAGCTTGTTGATCTGCTCGCCGTCCCGCTCGACCGCCACGAGACCCTTGACGAGGACCATGAGGTCGTCGCCGAGCTCGCCCTGGCGGATCAGGACCTTGCCGGAGGGTACGTCGACTTCTTCGGTCAGCACGCCGAGCCGTACCAGGTGCTTGTGATCGAACCGGGAAAAGAGCGGGATGCTGTGCAGCAGTTCGAGCTTCTCGTCGCGGGCCACCGGCGCTCCTCCGTTCGCTAGGCGGGGAGCATACGGCCTCGTACCCCGATTGCGGAAGACCCACGCGCGGTGGAATCGGGCACCGCTATCGGCTGTGCCCATTTGACTGACCGACGAAAAGGCGCGTACGGTCGACGGACCACGCCCGAGTAACCCGAGGAGTCACGAATGCCCCGATCCCGATCCTCTCGCATCCTGATCAGTTTCATCGCGCTGGCCGTCCTGACGACGGCGCCGGCAACGGCTTCGGCCGCGCCATTCAACGGCGGCGGGGTCACCGCATCGGCGCTCGTCTTTTACCCCAACCCGGTGGTGACCAGCGGCAACCTGGCGCTGACCGACCAGAAGGACGCGGACTACGCGGCGCTCAACAACGAGCGGGTCAGGGTGCTCCTCACCAACCTGGACGGCTCTGGCTCCCTGTGCGGCGCCTGGGCCTGCGTCGTCGGCTCGACCAAGTCGGGCGCCTTCGAGACCGATGGCACGTACTTCTACACCCGCCACGACGAGCGCTTCGAGCAGGTGATGGCCTACTACTGGGTCACCCAGTCGCAGCTGTACATCCAGTCCCTTGGCTTCCGCCCGGGCGGTCCGTTCCGCGCCATCAATGCCGACTCGCAGGCGATGCGTATCAACCAGTGGGGTGTCGACAACTCATTCGCGTCCGATGCCCCGAAGGACCAGATGGTGTTCGGCAAGGGGGGCGTGGACGACGCTGAGGACGCCGAAGTGATCCTCCATGAATACGGCCACCAGATCCATTTCAGCCAATCGGCGACCTTCTACAGCACGACTGAGGCGGGCTCGATCGGCGAGGGATTCGGTGACTACTGGGCGGCGACCGTGAGCGTAGCGATCGCTGGGCCGCAGCCCGACCCTGCGTGCATCGCCGAATGGGACTCGATTTCGTATACCGCCGGCCCGGTCCACTGTCTGCGCCGTCTGGACGCCAACCTGACCTACCCGACGGATCTCAGCGGGCGGATCCACCATGACGGCATGATCTGGTCACAGGCCCTGTGGCAGATCCGCGGCTCGCTCGGGAACGTGAGGGCCGATACGTCCATCCTGATGGCACAGTTCGACTGGACCGGCACGACCATGGTCGACCTTGCGAACCGGACTGTCGCCGCGGCACGGTCGCTGTACGGCAATGGTGCAGCAGTGAAGGTTCGGCAGGCGTTCGAGGCTCGCGGGATCCTGTAGCCGAACTCAGCGCAGAACGAGGAGCCAGGTGGCGTCTGCCGCGGCCACAGCCGCCCAGAAGCTCATGATCAGGAGCGGCCGACGCAGGATGCATTGGCTGCGAGTGATGCCAAGCGCGACCGCCCTCCCGTAGAGGTAGATCGCCACCAGCGCCACGCCCAGGACGAAGATCGGCGGGGTGACGAGCCAGGCGATCAGGCCCACCGTCCCCATCTTGCAGAAGGTGAACGCAAGGCGGTCGTACTTCTGGGCGCGCGTCATCGCCGGCCGGGCGGCGAGCCAGGACTTGATCGGGTCGACGGCCGGCGACTCGGCGCTCATGATTTGGCCATCAGGCTGTCCAGCTCGACGAGCTGGCGTGCTGCGACCTGGCCGGCCGAGGTGCGCCGTCGCAGGTTGCCGAAGAGCTGGCGGGCGCAGAACGGGATGCGCACCGGAACCTCCTCACCATCGGTCGAGCCGACGTGCACGCAGCATTGCTGGAGGCGCTCGATGTTCATCGTCCACGCATCCATGAACGACTTGACGCTCAGCCGCTTGGTGCGCAACGCAACCAGCTCGGCGGCGCGCTCGCCCTTGACCAGGTAGCGGCCGATGTCCTTCATGAACC
>JBDTYC010000134.1:0-4311 GCA_040005815.1 Chloroflexota bacterium | reverse complement strand
GGCTCATCTCGCGCAGGTCGAACTGGAGGTCTCCGTCGGAGAAGCAGATCAGCTCCCCGCGCGACTCCGCGAACCCCGCCTTGATGGCCCCGCCGTAGCCGCGGTTCGGCTGGTGGTGCACCCGCACGCGCAGGTCGGCCACAGCCAGCGCATCGGCGAGCTCCGGCGTCCTATCGGTCGAGCCGTCGTCGATCGCCAGCACCTCGAGCGAGGGCACCAGGGAGCCAATCTCGGCCAGTGCCCGCTCGACGGTGCGCTCGATGTTCTCCTCCTCGTTGTAGGCGGGGAAGAAGAAGGTCAGGCGCGGGCGGGGAGGGGAGGCGGCGTCGGTCACGGTCGGTACCCTAGCGCAACCCACCCGCGTTCGGGGGCGTCCCAAACCCGGATGTATACTCCGGCGCAAGTTGGCGTACGACACACCCAGGCGCCGATAGCGAGGTGCCGTCACCGATGACCCGCGACTCCGTCAGGGAGCGGGGCGCGAGGCCAATCGAACGCGGCCTGCCGCTCGATCCCGCCACCCTGGTCGTCCTCCTCATCGTGCTCGGCGTGCTCTTGCGCACTGCCATCGGTGGCCCGTACCTGCCGTTCTCCGGGTTCCGGGTGGATGTCGGCGACTTCGCCATCTGGGCCGGCAGGATGGCCGCCCACGGGCCTGGCGAGTTCTACCAGGCCGGCTACCTGGCGGACTACCCGCCGGGCTACATGTACGTCCTGTGGCTCCTGGGCGGCATCGGCGAGCTGTTCCGGCCGGTCTTGGGCCTCTCGATCACGCCCGGCCTGGTGAAGGTTCCCGGGATCCTGGCCGATGCCGGGATCGCCTGGCTCCTCTTCCTCTACGCACGCCGATTCGGCGACGGCTGGCTCGGGTCGTGGAGTGGGGAGCGGCTTGGCCTGGTTGCCGTCGTCATCTACCTCTTCAACCCCGGCACCATCTTCGACTCGGCGGTCTGGGGCCAGGTCGACTCGGTCGGCACGCTCGTTCTGCTGGCGAGCCTCTACTGGCTGGCCCGCGGCTGGACGGAGGCGGCGGCGGCGGGCGCCGTGGTCGCGATGCTCGTGAAGTTCCAGTTCGGCTTCCTGATCCCGGTCGTCGCCGTCGTCGGCATCAAGCGGCACCTCTTCGGCCGCTCATCGGATCCCGACCACGCCGGGCACCCGGATCCGATCAGGATCCTCACCTCGCTGGCCAGCGGGCTCGGGACGCTGGTCCTGGTCATCCTCCCCTTCCGGCTCGCCATCTGGGCGCCGGCCGATCCGGTCCACAGCCTGGTCGACCGTTTCATCGCGGCCAGCAATACCTACCAGGGACTCACCGTCAACGCGTTCAACCTGTGGCGCAACCCATGGTCGGGCCTGGGCGACGTCTACCGCTGGGGATGCGACTCGCTACCGCCGAAGTGCGCCGATGGATCGGGGATTGCCTTCGTACTCGGCTCGACGTCCGTCAGCTGGCAGCTCGTCGGCGCGATCCTGTTCGGGGTCGCCGCGCTGGTCGCGCTCTGGACGGTTGCCCGTCGCGATGACCCGGCCGGCCTCCTCGTCGGGGCGCTGGCGCTGGCGGTCGCCTTCTTCGCACTGCCGACCCGGGTGCACGAGCGCTACCTCTTCCCGGCTCTCGCGCTAGCGGCACCGCTGGTCGCCCGCACCTGGAAGTGGGCGGCCCTCTACGGCGTCCTGACGCTCTCCTTCTTCGCGAACGTGTACTGGCTCTACACCACCGATTTCTCGTTCGCCGGCGGCGATTTCCCGATGAACCCGGGCCTCCTTCGGCTGCCGATGCCACGCGACCCCGTCCTCGCCTGGGTCCTCTTCAACGAGACGAGCATCTACCTCCTCTCGCTCATGGTCGTGATCGCCCTCGCCTGGCTGCTCGTCCGCGCTGCGGCGATGTCGGTAGGCGTCCCGGAGGAGGGACAGCTGCGAACAGTTTCTCGGATCGAGCTGCCGCCAGCTCCGACACTCGAGATCGTGCTCGAGGCCACGCCGCCGCCACGCCGCTTGCGGCTCCCAGGCTGGCTGCGTCGCGACCCGACATACCGCGC
Organism: Chloroflexota bacterium; assembly: GCA_040005815.1. GTDB lineage: Bacteria > Chloroflexota > Limnocylindria > QHBO01 > QHBO01 > CF-167. The sequence continues at coordinate 2,266 of JBDTYC010000134.1, read as the reverse complement.
GGACCCGCCGCGGCGCGTGGATCGGCTCGACGTGCTGCTGCTGCTCACCTTGGTCGTCGCCGCATTCCTCTTCCGCCTGTGGCGCCTCGAGATCCCGCGTCACACCCACTTCGACGAGGTCTATCACGCTCGCTCGGCGACCGAATGGCTGGCCGACTGGCAGGAGGGCTGGACCCGCGACACCTACGAGTGGACCCACCCGCCGCTGGCGAAGTACCTGATCGCGGCCGGGATCGTGGCAGCTGACCCGAACAAGATCGTCGGCAGGACTGACCTCGAGGCGCCTGCGACCGCCGTCGCGGTGGCGCCACAGCGGACGGCGCAAACCCGTCCCAAGTCGATCGTCTTCACGGCGGCCGGTGGTGCGGCGATCACGGCGCGGGAGGTAATGACCGGGAAGGAGGTGGCTTCCTGGGACGCGCTGGGCCCTGTGAGCAGCCTGGCCTACGACGAGGAAGGGGATCGGCTGCTGGTCGGGCTGGCCGGGAGCGGGTCGGTATCGGCCTATGACCTCACCGCCTTCCTCGCCCAGATCGGTGAGCGGGGCCCGCCACCCGGCGTGGCCCAGATCGACACTGGCCTGGCGGGCGTGGACGAGATCCAGGTTCCCGACGGGCAGACCGTCCTCCTCTTCCGAGGTCCGAACGGCATCGTTGAGGTGGAGCGGACAAGCGGGGTCGAGCTCGCGAGCTCCGAGCTGGTGGCGACTGGGATCGGCTATCTATCGGCGGGCAGCGGCGATAAGCCGACCGGGCCAAACGTGCTGGCCGTCGACCAGGCCGGGTCCAGGCTGATGGTGCTGGATGGTGCCACGCTCAAGCCCGCGACCGACGTCGCCGGCAAGGACGGCTCGATCGAGCTGGACTCGGCGCCCGCCGGCCCGCTGCTTGTCCAGGGGAGTGGCAAGAACCTCCAGGTCTGGGTCCCGATCGGCCCGCTCCCTGCCGACGACGAGCACGGGCCGGTCGAAGGGGGGCTGAGCGTCTTCGACGAGAACCTGGGGCTGATCGACACGGTCCCGCTCCCAGGACCCGCAGTGGCCATCGGCTGGCAGAGGGTGGCCAACATCGTGTACGTGGCCGGTACCGATGTCCGGCTGGACAAGCCCGTTATATGGGCGGTGCAGCCGCTCGGCAATGGCGGAACGCAGAGCGCGGGCTTCGCCACCTTCGACACCACCATCCTCCCCGGCGAGCCAGTGGCGATGGCCTTCGACATCTCGGACGAGTCCCAGGACGATGACCACGCCCTGCTCCTCGTCTCCACCGACACAGGCGACCACGGGCGCCTCGTATCGATCGACGCGGGCTCGAATGCCTTCGCCTGGCGGCTGGCCGGGGTCGTGTTCGGCGCCGCCCTGGTGGCGATCATCTACCTCTTCGCCGCGACCCTCTTCACACGCCGGCGCGTAGCCGTCCTTGCTGCAGCGTTCGTGGCATTCGACGGGATGAGCTACGTGATGAGCAGGATCGCCATGAACGATATCTTCGTGGCGGTCTTCATCGCGGCCGCCTATGCCTTCTTCTGGCAGATCTGGTCGGGCCGCTGGGCGCGCAGCGCGTGGTGGGTGCTCCCGCTGGTCGGCGTTCTGATCGGGCTCGCGGCGGCCAGCAAGTGGGTGGGCTGGTACGCACTCCTCGGCCTCTGGGTGCTCGTCCTGGCCAGGTCGCAGTTCGGCCGGTTCCTGCTGGTGGCGGGGATCGCCTTCCTGACGATCGTCGCCGGCTTCGGCGCGCCGTGGCCCTTCCTGGTCGTCTGCGCCCTGGCCCTGGCCCTGGCGCTGTTCCTTGTCTGGCGGAGGCCCATCCAGCTCTCGCCGATGGACATCCTCGCCCTCCCGCCGATCGGGGTGGTGGGCGGTGGCATCGGCCTGGCGTTTGCAATCGCCTACTCCCAGGTGGAGGGCCGCGAGCCGCGCAGCGCGGTCGAGTTCATCTTCGCCTTCTTCGCCCGCGGCGCGCAGGCCGCATGGCCGGCATGGATCATGCTGGCCGTTGCCGGGCTCCTGCTCCTGGCGCGCCTCGTCCGCTCATTCCAGAACCCGGCCAGCGATCGCCGCTGGTACCTCCCCGGTGAGATGGGCGGGTTCGCCTGGCCGTGGGTCGGCGCCTGTCTGCTGGTCGTGCCACTGCTCATCTACTTCATCGCCTACATCCCGTACCTGGAGCTCGGACACGGCATCGCGACCCAGCACCTCGGACCGGGCTACGCCTGGTCGCTCGACGAGATGCAGTCGCAGATGTTCGGCTACCACTTCGGCCTGCAG